>JALSKY010000053.1 GCA_026988585.1 Deltaproteobacteria bacterium | reverse complement strand
GCGAGAAGAGGGCAAAGGCCGCCAGGGATTATCTGGTAACCCTTGGAGTCGCACCATCCAGGATAACCATTGTAAGTCTTGGTGAGGAAAAACCCCTGGATCCAGGTCACAGTGAAGAAGCCTGGGCAAAGAATAGGCGGGATGATTTTATAATTTTCAAATAACGGAGCAGTTGTTGTAATTACGAATCAAAAAAATGGCCGCAGGGCAAAGGCGACCTGTGGCCTCTTTTTTGTTTGCAATAGCAGTAGATTTAATGGCTGCTTTAACTATTCAGGAGGCTTTCAGATGTCTATAGCTGGTAAGATGTCCGTAGGAATGATTGTTTTTTGTGTACTGTTATGCATGGTTGTTGTTTCATCTTCTGCTGCAGAGGCCGCAGATATAGCCTGTATCAATATGCAGAAGGTGTTGAAGAGTTCTGCCAAGGGAAAAAAGGTCAGGGCAAGCTTGGAAAAGAAGTTTGAAAGTCTGAGAAAGGATCTGCAGAAGAGGCAGGAGGAACTCAAGGCCTTCAAGAGGGATCTGGAGAAAAAGGCCCCGCTTCTCAATGAAGAGGCAAGGATGGCCAAGGAGCGTCAGCTCAAAAAGATGCTGCGCGACTTCAAGGACAGGAGTGACGAGGCCCAGTATGAGATGAGAAAGGCTGAGCAGGCCATGATGGAGCCCCTGATCAAGCATCTTGAGAAGGTAGTATCCGAGATAGGCAAGGAGAAGGGCTACAAGTTGATAATAGAGAGGAATATGCCTGGTGTGTACTATACATCACCGGCAATAGATATAACTGATCAGGTAATCAAGAGGTTTGATAAAAAATAGCCGGAAAGGAGTCCTTGGACAAAGATGCTTAGAATTGACATAACGAAAGAGAAGACCCTGTCCCAGGGGCAGCTTGACCAGCTTCAGGAGATGTGGCGGCGATGCGCCTCCAGAATAATCATGTCAACCACCCTGGCCAGGAGTGGACATCCTGGAGGATCTCTCTCCTCCTTGCACGCCCTGTTGCTGATCTATTCCTTTATGAACCACAGAGCTGATGACCCTGACTGGCCAGACAGGGACAAGATGCTGGTCAGTATAGGGCATATCTCTCCCGCTGTTTATTCGGTTCTTACAGAGTACGGCTATTGCAGCGAGGAGGATTTTCTTACAGAGTTCAGGCGTGCAGGTTCAGCATTTGGCGGACATATTGAGCAATCAGTCCCTGGGGTGGAGTGGAATACAGGCAATCTTGGACAGGGGCTTTCTGCTGCTGCAGGCATGGCCCTGGGCCAAAAGCTGCACAACCGTGATGCCAGGACCTTCTGCCTCATGGGTGATGGAGAACAGCAAAAGGGCCAGGTAGCAGAGGCCAGGCGTTTCTCCCATAAATATCGGCTCTCCAACCTGATTGCCCTGGTGGACAGGAACCATCTGCAAATTTGCGGTTCTACAGAGGAGGTCATGCCCATAAGGGTTCGTCAGGAATATGAAGCCGCCGGCTGGAATTCTGTCTATGTTGCAAATGGAAACGACTTTCAGGAACTTTATTCCTCCCTGAGGCGTGCAGCCCTTCATGAGCATCTCCAGCCCGATTTGCCCACTGTGCTGGTAATGCGTACAACTATGGGGTTTGGTGTCTCATTCATGGAAAACCGCGAGAAATATCATGGATCACCTCTTCCGCCTGAAATGGCAAGGGATGCCCTGAAGGAGATCGGCGTTGATCCTGATCTCCTGGATTTCTGGCAGGAGAAGCGGGATGCTCATGCCATTGACACCAATAGAAAACATGGTTACAGACGTGTGGTGGTGCCGGCTGTCAAGGTTGGTGAGCCGCGGGTATATCCTGTTGACCAGAAGATAGATTGCCGTTCAGCATATGGAAACGCCCTGAAGGATCTGGCCGAAATCAACAACACTGGCGAAGTTCCAGCTATTCTTGGCTTCAGTTGTGATCTTGAGGGATCGGTGAAGATGCAGGGTTTCAAAGGCGTCTCTCCTGCTGCATTTATAGAGACTGGAATACAGGAGCATCACGCTGCGGTCTGTGCAGCAGTAATGAGCAAAGATGGATTCGTGCCGTTTTTCAGCACCTTTGGCGTTTTTGCTGTGTGTGAGACCTATAACCAGCACCGGCTTTCCGACCAGAACTTCACAAATTTCAAGATCGTATCCACTCATAACGGAATAGATGTGGGGGAGGACGGGCCTACCCATCAGTGTATTGATTATGTTGGTCTCCTGTCCAATATATTCGGCTTTTCCATCTTCATGCCTGCAGATCCAAACCAGACCGACCGTATTGTAAGATATGTGGCAGAGCATGAGGGTAATGTTTTCGTAGGAATGGGCCGTTCAAAGATGCTTCCCTTGACCAACCAGGATGGAGAGCCTTTCTTTGGTCCGGACTATCTGTTTCAGCCTGGCAAGGCAGATATCATAAGACAGGGCTCTCAGATAACCATTATGGGTTATGGTTCTGTTATGCCAGAGGCCCTGAAGGCTGTTGAGCAGCTACAGGAAAAGGGGATCTCTACTGCCCTGATTAACATGGCGTCCCTCAAGCCTGTGGATGAGGATGCCATAATAGATGCAGCCCGTCGCGGGCCCATTGTAACAGTGGAGGATCATATCCCTGAAACAGGCCTTGGCGGAATCGTTGCCAGGGTTTTGGTGAAACATGGGATGGCTGTCCCGCTCAGAAGCCTGGGGGTCACTATGTATGGAACCTCAGGCAGCCCTGCTGATCTGTATCGGAGTTTTGGACTTGATGCCTCCTCAATAGCGGATACAGTTGCCTCTATTTTGGGATAGTTGATGCCTGCGTGATTTTATCATTTTTGCTTCCTGTTCAACCCCTGTGCCTTTCTGGTTACAGGGGTTTTTTGTTTTGGGACAGATTTCTCCGTTATGTTCCAGGGGTTCAGAGAATCAGTTGGATTCCAGTTGTTTCAAGTATGTTTTACCCCTGCTGATAAAAAATTCATGGGAACAGCGGGTGTTGTAGATGGTGAAGAGGATGGCATTCGGTTCCGATAAATAGAAGAGTACAGTTTTTAAAAAATGCAGGAGTCATTTGTCTCGTGATCAGGTTTTGGAGCAGTGTCGGCAGCAGAACAGAGTCTGGGAAAATACATGGCTCAGAAGTGAGAGGAGAAAACGGGTCTGGAGATAAGAGTGCCGTTGCTGCTCTGCAAAAGGGTGCTGTCATTCTGGCCAGGGTGGTCAGGGAGAGGCAGGGCCTCTTTTTTCTGGAGACAGGCAGTGGATCTACCATGACCGCAAGGAGTTCAGCTCGGCTGCCAATAGGTTCAGAGGTAAGTCTCGAGGTAACCTCACCGCCTGGCAAAAAGGGTGAACCTGCTGTAGTGCGTCTCCTGAGACCTGAAGCATCTGCAGGCAGCCAAAATCTTATCAGGGTTCTTGCAAAGGAGAGTTTGCTCCTCAGGGGTATTGCCAGAGCAGTTATGGATAACTGGCCAGATACTGCTACTGTAAAACAGCCTGTAATGTCGGAAAATCGGTTGGTTGGCGGGCCTGGTGCAATTAGAAGTGATAACAGCCCAGGTGGTGACAGGGCTGTTTCCACGGCTCCAGACCTTTCCAAAACTGATGGCACCAGCACTGCACAAAAGAGATTGCTTTCTCTTTTCTCTTTCTCTGCCTCTCCCAGCCCCAAAGAAATAGCATCATTGGCAAAACGGGTCCAGGGTATGTTCAGGTTGTTGGAAAATGCAGGAGGAGATCCTCTTTTTCCCAGGGAGTCGTTGCTTAAAGGAGCAGACGGTTCCGTGAAGGTTTCACGGGAAACACCTGTGCAGACGGACGTGACAGGACGGGAAGGGTCCTCAAAGAATGGTACAGGCTTGAGAGGCCGTGTTGACGGAGCAGCCAGCCAGACTGGAACCAGGCTCGCCGGCCCGGATCATTCAGAAATAATTAACAGACCGGCAAACAGAGGCG
>JALSKY010000052.1 GCA_026988585.1 Deltaproteobacteria bacterium | reverse complement strand
TCCTGTCTGGAGATGATATGGCCATGAACCTGGCCAGGATGTGGGGCTGTCCAAAATATCCAAGTCCCCAGGCAGCAAGAGAGATTGCTGCTGTAGCAGATAACGTATCATCTCCTTGCCAGGCACCTTGGATCTCTTTGTTCATGACATCTATTGTATCACCATTGGAGAGCAGGATGTCCATTGCCAGCAGGGCTGTCACAATCAGGGCTGTGAGCATCAGTATGGCCTGAAAGGCATCTGTCCATGATACAGCGAGAAACCCGCCAAGAAAGGTGTAGAACACAACTGCAGCGCAGCCGGCCATTACTGCTGTCTCGTAGGGAATTCCAAATACCGAGACAAATAGCTTGCCGCCTGCAACAAGGCCGGAACTGGTATAGACGGTGAAAAAGAGGAGGATGGTAAGGGCAGCAACAGTCCGCAACAGGATTCCATGCTCAGGAAACGACCGTTCCAGGTATTCAGGAATTGTGAGGGAGTTACTCAGGCTGCTTGTGCGCAACCTGAGCCGTTTTGCCATGATGAGCCAGTTTAGGCAAGTGCCTGTGAGCAGGCCTCCTGCCAGCCATAGCGCTTTGGTCCCAGAGAGATAGGCCAGGCCAGGCAGACCAAGCAGCAGCCAACCGCTCATGTCCGAGGCCCCTGCAGAGAGTGCAGCAACTATTGTACTAAGTTTGCGTCCTCCGAGGATGTAATCGCTGATATTGCTGGTCCGGCGCCATGCTGCAATACCGATGGCCGTAACAATTAACAAATAGGCCAGGAATGTAACGATGATTGCCGTGTCCGAATCGGTAATGTTGCCCATTTATGGATCATATCCCTCTGCCTTTTATTTGTGATTTATCACTTCTGTTGGGTAGTTGAAATATATAACTCAACTTTCGGAGTAAATTATTCTGAAAAAAATGAGGATAATGTCTTGATAATTTTTATATTTTGCTTAAAGAGTCCTTTTGTTTCGATTATGATGGCAGTTGCTAAACTGCCATCACAGACAGAAAGGATTCCAAGATGAAGAGTAATGAAAGTTTCTGAAATGAACAAGTTAAAGAATAGAGGTTATCTGGTATTAGAAGTTTTTTCAGGGAATATCATGTGGGTACCCTGTTTCAGAATATGGAATACGAAAACCCAGGGGCCTATCTCCTATGATTGTTCTGCGTTGCATTTTTGATCTTTCATTTATGGGAGGTAATATCCTCCGGCATATGGTGGTAAAGGCCTGGCAGCCTTAAATTTTATTTGGAGTTCGTAAAATATTTCTTGAAATTGTTTAACTTGAAGTCCAAAGCCGATAAGATCGGCAAGATATAACTGTAATGTGGTGTTGCAATGACATTGGCAAGGAGAATGGTTGAGTGGATTGGAAAAAGATTTTGCATAGTGCCTGGTTTCCCTACTGTGCCCCTTTTGCCATTTATGTATTACTTATAGAGCCTGCCCGGTATTTACCTGACAGATGGGCAGAGCTTCTTTATATTTTCAAGATTTTTGGAGTAGCCTTTTTGTTGTGGCAGTGGCGCTCGCACTATTTACAGGATTTTGCAGGAAAATCTACCTCCAGGGATTGGATGGTTTCCATCTTCGCAGGTGTCTTGGTTCTTGTTTTGTGGGTATTGCCTGAGGGGAGGATTTTTCAACTGGAGCAAAAGACTGTTTTTGATCCCTTTGCTCTTGGTAATACGGAGATTTCTTTCTGGTTTCTGGTAGGCATACATCTTTTAGGATCATCTGTTGTTGTTCCTGTGATGGAAGAACTGTTCTGGCGATCCTTTATAATGCGCTGGCTCATAAAACCAGATTTTAAGTCGATACCTCTCGGAACATTCACCTGGCTCTCCTTTATCGGCACTGCTGTAGTGTTTGGCTTAGAACATTTCAGGATCATTCCTGGGATAATGGCAGGGGTAATATATGGGCTTCTGGTGCTGCATCAGAAGAGCATAAAGGGTGCAGTGGTAGCCCACGCTGTTACCAATTTTGGATTGGGGATCTATGTTATCGTTACAGGAAATTGGCAGTTTTGGTGATATAAAGGCCGGCAACAGTTGTCACCGGCCTGCAATCTGTTAGATCTCTATCCCTGAATGAAAAGCAGGTTTCTTTAATTCTGAATAATCATCTGCAACGTATCTTTTTATATAGTCGGCCTGGAAGTCAACTGATCTTCAGGAAGGCTTGTCATCCAGGAAGGGTCGGTAAACCAGAACTTCTTCATCTCATTGAGTTTGCCAACTGCATTGAGTTTCAAAAGAAAGTTCTCCACCCAGTTTGCCAGCAGATCATCACCTTCTGGCATTGCAATTCCCAAAGGTTCATAGGTAAAGGGATCGGAAACGCCTATCTCCTTACTACTGTTTTTGAACGCTGCAACTACACAGAAAGGCTGATCAGCCATGAGTGCATCGGCCTTGTTGGTAAGGATCATGTTGAATGCCTCTGTCATGTTTTTTGTCTCTATGATTTGTGCCTTGGGAGCTATAGCCTTGGCTACATTAGCACCTGTAGAGCCTGCCACTACCGCCAACTTGAAATCAGGATTGCTCATGTCAGCAGGGGTCTTTATCCTTTCCACCACAGACTTTTTGGCAAGAATTGATTGTCCTGTAACTGTGTATGGACCTATGAACATCACCTTCAGATTTCTCTGAGGGGTCATGGTGATTCCAGCAAGTGCCATATCGACATCACCTTTTTTTACGGCATTCAACAGGTTTTCCATATCGTAACGCTTGATGACAAGTTTTACTCCCATGGATTTGGCCATCAGGTCTGCCAGCTCCATATCGAAGCCTTCATAGTTTCCCTCCTTGCTTTTGAACGAAAAAGGTGGAAAATGACCAGTAGTACCAACAGTAAGAGTATTGCTTGCGATAATTTTGTCCACTATCTTCCCTGCAAGGCCATTGGCAGGCACAAGGAGTGTGGCGACAAGGCAGGTTAAAAGGGTGGTAAAAATTATCTTACCGGGTCTATTTGATACTCTTTTCATGCTATCCTCCTGAGTTTTATATTACAATATCTGCTATAAATTCAACGGATTGTTTAAAAGGCTATTCTATCTGACTGTTTCAGCTGTCGAGGCAGAGGGAATGAGACTCGGTTCATATAGGTCAATTCGGATTTTATTTGCTATCTCCAATCCAAGACGATCCACCAGGCGACTCATGCCGGTTATAATAGCCTCCCAACTGTTTTGGTCAAGCATGATATGATAATCAACGCTGCCAAAAGTCAACTGTTTCTGTCTGGCTGCATCCGTTATGCTCCAGTCAGCCTTGAGAACAACCTTGTCATCATCGATGGCCTCAAACCTGAAACAGTTCACTGTTAGGATCAACGCCCTGTTATAGATGGCAGTGGCAGGGGCATTGAAGGATATGGGATAAATTTCTACACCAGGCAGTTCTTCAGATATGCGCAGTGCCAGCACCCTTTCTATGCCCCGATCCAGTGGTTCTGCCCATTTGTGATGGTATGATATGAGCAGTTGATGGTCCATTCTCTTGACTATCCACAATCTGTCCAGATAGGCTGGAATCTCTACGGGACCAAGAACTATGGCCCTTGCTGACAGAAGATCACCTGCATCTTTGTTCTGCAGTTGTGCGGTAGCCGTTTTGGGGAGTTGATCTGCAATAGGCAGGCTCAGGAGATAGTATTGGGGAGGCGGTTTGGGCTTGCCTGTCAGGGGGCTGCATCCCAAAAGCATGAGTGCGGTAAGCAAGATGATCGAGAGGGGCAGGCAGATCTTGCAAGATGTTCTAAAAGGAACAGGATGGCTAATTAAGTCAATTGGATCTTTTTCCCTCATCTTTTTCCCCTTTGCTCTTTTCATATTCAGTTTTTTGCTGGTTGCCTGTTATGTTGGACTCCGGTTGATATGCGCGTCCCCTGATGAGTATGTCAGGGTTTTCCTCTATCATTTCAGTGAGTGTCCTGATCCCTCGTGCTGCCATGGCCAGCTCTTCCAGGGCCTT
>JALSKY010000051.1 GCA_026988585.1 Deltaproteobacteria bacterium | reverse complement strand
GGAGGTTGTATTCAAAGCTGTAGAGATGGCTATCTAGTCGTCTCAACTCCTGGCTGCAACGCTCCATATCACCCTTCTGTGCCATGGCTATACTCTGTTTCAGGGCAGAGGAATTTCTCTGCTGATCAGGCACCTTGTCCATGTAACTGAAATTCTCTGCCCCTGTAAGGCAAATCCTGGCGGCAAACCAGGGAGTAAAAACATATCTCAGCCTGGCAAGAAGCACATTTATGCCATACTGTAGCCTGGATTCAGGGGCCAAGGATGCATCCTTCCTTGAAAAGCTGAACCAACCACCTCTCATGGAGCGATTCATCCTTGGGAGATCCTCTATCCAGGCATCCGGCCTTCTGGATGCCAGCCAACCGCCGCCTGACCCGTCAGAAGGGATATGAGATGTTATTATTGTACAAGAGGAGGGATCATGCCATCTGGACCCACAGAAGAAACACTCATCTTCCATCTCTCCTGTTGCACCTCCAGGAACCATCATCGCCATGACTGAGAAAAAGGGGTTGTGACTCCCAGAGAGCCTGCCTGTCCAGAGCAGATTCCAGCCATAAAACCAGGGCTGAACGCCATTAAGCCTCTTCTCCTTTGGGATAAGCACCCCTCCTGCCGGAGCCACTCGCCAGACACCATCCAGATCACCTGCCTTGTCACTGCAGATAAAACGTGCCGGAAAAAAAGGAATGGGGGCTGTCCCGGAAGCCCCCTCAAACCGGTCCCACAGATTGAAGACTGCTTCCGGTAATAGGGAAATATCCTTTAGGCCCACACTGAATACCCCCTGCTCCTCTTCGGCATGGATGGATTTCATTACACCAGCAGCCAGATCATCTGTCTGGAGTGCATCAGGGCATGGTGTAATATTTTTCAGGAGCTTGATGAAAAGAAATGGCATGACTAAGATAACAACAGATTCCTTTTGAACTGTCCTACTCTATACTCTATCGCTACATTCGGCCTTCACCTGAAATAGATGAGATATAACAGTTGAGAACAACCGGTTTATAGCATGCAAGATGCAATAAAAAGATGACCCAAGATATGCTGTTTCTCTATCTGAAAATCCTGTTGATACTGGGGACAGCCAATTTCCTGCCAATCTTGGCCCGGATGCTCTTAAAGGATAAGTTTGCCACACCTGTTGACATGGGGATCCTCTTCATGGACAACCGGCGCCTGTTTGGTCCCCACAAGACCTGGCGGGGCATCCTGTTCAGCATTGCAGGGACTTCCATCTTCTCCAGTTTCCTGGGATTTCATCCGATAACGGGAATGAAGATCGCCTTTTTTTCCATGATGGGTGACCTTACAGCCAGTTTCATAAAGAGAAGAATGGGGCTTGCGAGCGGTGCCAAGGCCACAGGTATCGACCAGGTGATAGAGGCAGCTCTTCCATTGGTGATACTCAAGAATGAACTGGTAATAGATTGGCCGGACATCATCATAGTCGTTATAATCTTTTCCGTGGCTGAGAGGATTCTCTCAGTGCCACTATATAAACTTGGAATCAGAAGGAATCCACACTGATGGCACTACTCAAGGCAGATTTTCATATCCATACGGCAGAGGACCCTGAAGACCTTATACGCTACGATGCAAAACAGCTTGTGGGGATGGCTGCAGTCCAGGGGTTTTCTATCCTTGCCATCACCAACCACAACTACTGTGCGTGGACCCCTTATCTCAGGGATTATGCCAGGGAACGGGGCATCTGTCTGCTTCAGGGGATGGAGGCCACCATAGAGGGCCGCCATGTTGTGCTGCTCAATTTCGACTTCAACAAGATCGGCCAGGTCAAGAGATTCAGCGAGCTTGAAAAAATAAAGGAAAGATATCCAGAGGGATTGATCCTTGCACCTCACCCATTCTATCCCAGCCCTGTAGCCCTGAGACAGGTACTGCTGGACCATATCAATCTTTTCGATGCCATAGAATGGAGCCATTTCTATTCCAGATTGATAAATTTCAACCTGAAGGCCAAAGATATCGCAAGCAGGATGAATCTTCCCCTGGTAGGGACCTCGGATGCCCATCAAACCAGACAGTTTGGAACCACCTACACCCTTGTTGAAGCAGAGAGAGATCCTGATCCTGGAGCAGTGATAGAGGCCATCAAAAAAGGCCGAACGGAGATTGTTACCACCCCCCTCTCCATTCCCACACTGTTCAGGATTAATGCCACCATGCTGTTTCGAAATCAGATCCTCCAGAGATTCAATGAAATAAAAGGCACAAGAACAGCAGACATACCAAACCACTCTTGACTGAAACCATTCCATTTCATTATGTTGAAATGAATAACTGCTCAATTCCTCTGTCTCTGTCTCAGGGACAGATGCTTTGCTGCTCCTTTTTCGATGAACCGGCAGAGCTTATGGTTGGCAGGTACTGATTACTATAGAGGAGGACACAAGATGGATGTAACCAAGACCCGCAATTTTGCCCTGCTTTCCCACAGCGGAACAGGAAAGACATCCCTGGCTGAAGCAATGCTCTTTGCCGCCAAGGCCACCAAAAAACTTGGTCTCGTGGATGATGGATCTTCTGTTCTGGATTATGAGCCGGAGGAGATCAGCAAAAAAACAACCATCAACACCTCCTTTTATGGATTTAGCTGGAACAAAAATGATTTTTTCCTCATGGACACGCCTGGGGAGGACAATTTTCTTCCGGATGCCCTTATGGCCACGAGGGTGGCTGACAGCTGCATTCTCGTTGCAGATGCAGTGGATCCTATCAAGCCCCAAACGCAGAAGGTCTGGAATATAGTCTCCAGGTTCGCCCGTCCCACACTGATGTTCATAAACAAGATGGAGAAAGAGCGTGCAGACTTCTACAACACAGTCAACACGCTGAAGGATAGCTTCGGAGTCAGATTGGTCCCAGTAACCCTGCCCATAGGAAGTTTTGAGAGCTTCCAGGGAATCGTGGACCTGATAAGGATGAAGGGTTTTACATTTTCAGAAAACGGAAAACCATCTGTTATTCCAATACCGGAAGATATGGCCGATGAGGTGGAAGAGGCCAGAAACAACCTGATTGAGTACGCAGCAGAATCCGATGAGGAACTTCTTGAGAAATTTCTTGAGGGTGACGAACTGACCCAGGAGGATATGATAAAAGGCATCAGGCAAGGGGTAATGGATGGCGGTTTTATACCGGTCCTATGCGGTTCGGCACTCAAGATGGCCGGGGTTACCACACTGCTGGATATGATTGAAAATTTTCTTCCATCTCCTGCTGACATGGGAGATGTCCAGGGAATAAACCCGAAGACAGGGGATGAGGGAAAGAGATCACCTGAACCGGACGCCCCGTTTTCCGGCCTCACCTTCAAGACCCTCACTGACCCCTATGCAGGCAGGCTGTCCATAATCCGCATCTATTCCGGCATACTCTCTCCTGAGCTCCAGGTTTATAACCCTGACAAGGATGAACAGGAAAAATTTGGGCAGCTCTTCATCCTGAAGGGCAAAGATCAGGAGATCGTGGACCAGGCCGGCCCCGGGGCTATAGTGGCAATCCCCAAGCTCAAATATACCGCGACAGGAGAGACACTCTGCCATCCGGACCATCCCATCAAATATGAATTCGTTGAGCTTCCGGAACCTGTACTTACCTATGCCCTGAAACCCAAAACAAGGGGAGATGAGGAAAAGATAACCAACGCCCTCTCCAGGCTCCAGGAAGAGGACCCAACCCTCAAGGTGTCAAGAGATGCCGAGACAAATGAGCTGCTCATCTCCGGTCTTGGCCAGCTCCACATTGAAAACACTATAGAAAAGATGAAGCGCAAGTTTGGTGTAGAGGTAGATCTGGCCCTGCCCAAAATAGCCTACAGAGAGACCATCAAGGCCCCGAAGAAGGGTGTGGTCTATCGTCACAAGAAGCAGACAGGCGGGGCTGGCCAGTTTGCAGAGGTCCATTTTGACATTACGCCACTTCCAAGGGGTGCAGGTTTTGAGTTTGAAGAGGCCCTTGTCGGCATGAACGTCCCCAGAAACTTCGTGCCTGC
>JALSKY010000050.1 GCA_026988585.1 Deltaproteobacteria bacterium | reverse complement strand
GATTCCATAGAGATCTACGCTCCGCTGAGGCCCGACGAAATGCATGAAATTCCCAAGAATATCCTTAACATGGATCGCATCATAGAAGAGCTGCCCATGCCCCTGTTTATTCCAACCCTTTATATGTATGGGGCCCCTCTGGTGCTGCAGGCAGTTCAGGATCTTCAGGGTCAAAAGGTTATGGCCAGGATAATCTTTGAGATGATAGGTGCAGTCAATAAACTCCTCATGGCGGATCTGGCAGATCTGGATGATCCTGAAGCCCTTTCAGCCACCATACAGAAGGCATTCAGTCTCCTGAACCTGGGCATGGAGTCCCTGATATCCCTGAAAGGGGTTGCCCCTGCAGATATCCTTGCCGGGTACCATATTGAGGAGTTGATCAGGGTCGCCAATACATCCATAAGACAACTCAAAGGGATGGCGCGGGAGCTTAAGCAAGCCAAACTATTCCGCTATCTCCCGGAGGACCTGCGGGAAACAGTTGATCTTCTGCACAGGGAACGTCCCCTGTTTCATGATAAGGGTACAGGAAAACCTGTACCATTTTCATCAGTAACGCATCTGCAAGAAACACTTAAAAGATTGATCAAAGCAAACAGCCTGATCCAGGTGGCATCATTGCTCAACCCAGTCCCGGAAGAGTGGCGAAATGAGATTGACTGGAGTTCTACCAACCTGATGGACCTGAACGAGTTGGAACTGCCAGTTGCCATTACCACCGGAGTTATAAACCTCTTTTTGGGTAAAGGGTTTCTCCTCTCTCCCTTATCCATCCAGGATATCCTGAAGGTTCAGCCAAAATTGCGCCATTCAACAAGGCCCACGGAGAATCACCAGCAGGAGTTCTCTATATCAGATGAAACAATAATGGGGATTGCCGGAAAGAGTGGGCTATCCAAGGAGCATGTGAAACAGCTCTTTGAAAACTGCATAGAAGACGCTGCCCAGGAGCTGCTGCCAGGCCCTGATGACTGTTCTGCCAAAGAACTGGACACCAGGTTCATATCAACGGTTGTCACCAGAGTTTAAAAACCATCTCCTGCCGGAGAAATTGAATAATTACAAGGGAAATCTGTCAATAAAGCTTGCAGCAAGGGGCTTCACCCTCTCCCTGGTAAGTTAGTGGGACAATCTCCTTGATTGTCTCCACTACCATCTCGGGATCATCTATGATATGAAAGATCTCCAGATCCTCAGGAGCTATCATGCCTGCTGACAACATGGTCTTCTCCATCCATTTAACAAAATCCTTCCAGTAATCACTACCCAAAAGGATTACAGGAAAGGGTTTTATCTTATGGGTCTGGATCAGGGTGATTGCCTCAGAGAATTCATCCAGTGTACCAAATCCTCCAGGCAGAATAACAAAGGCTACCGCATACTTGACCAACATCACCTTCCGGACAAAAAAATAACGGAAATCAAGACTGATGTTGGTATATGGATTGGGCTTCTGCTCATGTGGAAGGCGAATGTTCAGACCTGCAGAGATCCCGCCGGCCTCAAAGGCTCCCTTGTTTGCAGCCTCCATGATACCCGGGCCGCCTCCGGTGATAATGGAATAACCTGCATTGGCCAGCCCTCTGGCAATGGTCTCTGCCCATTGATAATAACTGTCTTCCGGCTTTACTCTGGCTGAACCAAAAACCGCTACCCCAGGATAGGTCTTTACCATCTCCTCGAAACCATCAACGAATTCTGCCAGGATCCTGAAAAGCCTCCAGGATTCCTTCTGATCAAGCTGATCTATCACATATCTCGACGGGTTGGCATGAACAGGGGCATGGGGATACCACTTCCATATCTCTTCAGGGCTGAATCTGTTGTTATTATTCTTTTTCTCCTCTGCCATTCCTCCTGCCTTTCCCTCAATCAGTTGGAGTTTGAGGCCCTGCTATTGCCGTAACCAGCACCCTTCACCTCACTGCCAGCACTGCTGAAAAAACTCTCCCGGACACGGGAAACCATCTGAAAGGACTTGGGAGTCCGTTGCAAGAATACTGAGTGGAGCACGGATACAATATTCCAGCACTGAAGCATCAGATCCGGTGATAGTCTCAGCCTGGAAAGGGATTCATAGGGTGCGTCCTGAAAAAAAGCAAGGGATCTTGCAGCCCCGGCCGCAAAGATATTTTTCCCAACAGGCTCACCTGACCAGCAACTGCCACACAGAAAACCTCCCTGCTCCGGCTTTAACTGTATGCCTCTGCCATGCAGTTCACTGTTGCACTTGATACAGCGGCCAAGCTGCCCACCATACCCAACCAGAGAAAGTGTCCTGACTGCAAATATTATAGCCATACGACCAGGCTGCTCCCTCCTGTTCATCTCGGTCAGATGCCAATTCAACAGGCCGAACAGTCCCGGATGGGGATCAAGGTCCTTTAGCCAAAGATCCAGCAGTTCACACGCCAAAGTAGCTGACAAAAAGCGGTTGTAACAGGAACGAATTCCAGGAAAGGTCTCCTTGATGCAACAGCTGTCTATCCTGTCCAGCCCTCCCTGCCTTGTTGAAAGGACCAGAGAGGTCTCCAGAAGATTGCAGGGCTCAAGGGCATTGAGGAATCTCTTAACACTTCTCTTGGCCCCCTTTGCTATTGCCCTCTGTTTACCCCGGGATCTGGAAAAAAGGGTTACGATCTTATCCGACTCCCCAAAGTCACGGGCGAAAAGGACAAACGAGAGGGAATTGACAACCTCGGGCATTGAAGGAATACTCGAAGATCAACACCTGCCAGGCCGGCTAATCACCGACCTTCTCCGGCACAGACCGTTCATTACCTGTTCCAGGGAGGATATTATCTCCCTTGAGCCCACCTGCCAGGCCTGAAGATTCCTGGACGTTACTGCCTGCAGGCATATTGAGTTCCTCCAGAACTGTGTTCTGTCTGCTTTGCTGATCAAAATAGTAATATAGCCCGCCTGCCACCAGCAGGGCAGCAACCAGGATGATGGCCAGCACAACAAAAAGACGCCGCTTCGATTCCACCCTTTCCTCGTCCAAGGTCTTGAAACCTGAACTCCGGGTCTGAGTCTCCTGCTCATCAAAAAAAAGTTCATCCTCGAATCGCATCATCACTTCTGCCGGATCAAGACCGATATACTCTGCATAGATCCTGACAAAACCACGAATATAAATTGGTGCCGGAAGCTGATCGAACTGGTTGGCCTCCAGTGCCCGCAGGCGTCCCATAGAGACCTTGGTCTCCTCGGCTATCTCCTCCAAGGATATCTGCCTTAGTTCCCGCTCTCTCTTGAGGAATTCACCTATGGTCTCATCGGCCATTCCAAGGCCCTGAGAGACTGACTCGACCTGATCATTGGAATTCATCTACACCTCTCTCTTCAATGTTAATTGACCAGGATTACAGAAGGATTCTGATGGATGATTTGGACCTCAACTGATTCAACCACTCCTGAAACCTGTTATTGATCTCAATATCATACAGTTTTGCCCTGGCCTCCTCCATGAGCAGGGGATCAAACTCCTCCTCTTTAGAGTTGGTTACACCTGCAAGACGCAGAATCTGAAATCCTGTAGCTGTCTCTACTATTCCAGAGGTCTCACCTGGCTTTAAACCCTCTATGGCATTACGCAGAACAGGGGCCATCTCGTCCAGACTGAATACGCCAAGCTCTACACCGTCTCTGCCTGCATTTGAGTAACGGGAAGCCACCTCATAAAAATCCTTTCCTGCCTTGAGCTCCTTCAGTGCCTTTTTTGCCCTCTCAAGAGCTGCCTTTCTCCCATTTGGATCTACATCATCCGGCACTATCAGTATCTGTTCAATCTTGTAATACGGGCCACCATACCTGCTGGACTGGGGATATTTATATCGAAGAAAGGTTTTCACCTGTTCATCCGTTATGACGATCTTCTGCTTCACCTGAGCATTTATCAGCCTGGCACGCTCAATCTGTTTTCTAACCTGTTCCTTGTACTGATCCAGGGTCACTCCCTGTTCCTTGAGTTTTGCCACAAACTCATCCAGGGTTATCCCGTTTTCCCTGCAGATACGATCGATCATTCCATTGACTTCACTATCATCCACGGTGATACCAAGGCGTTTGATCTCCTCATCCACCAGCTTGTCATCGATCATCTGGGGAAGCACCTTGGCAAAGATCTCCCGCTTTAACCGGACCTTCTCCTTCACAGGCATGTCACTTGTTATATGTTTCTTCAGAAGAGGAGCTGCCCTCTTCTCCAGCTCTGCCAGGGTGATAGGCTCTCCATTCACCACTGCAACTACCCTGTCCACTATTGCAGCCTGGGATCCTGCAGCCATTGAACTGATCACCAAAAAAACGAACATAAACAGCAATATCAAAAGTCGGTTCAATTTACCGGCCTCCTTTTTTGATTTCCTTATGTCTTTTTAGTAAGTCCTATGAGTTCATTCAACCCCTTTAATACATTGGCAAGAAATTCCTGATGATCCGTTCCGGGTTTCAGGTGCAGGGCTATACGGCTGTCTGGCAGGAGATGAATCCTGCCATCAGCAGCTGCCTTCAGCAGTGCATCGACTCCAGGCGGTCCTTGAGGCCCAAAGGTCAACACAATCCTGGCCCTTCCCTTTGGGTCTTGAGAGACAGCCTTTTCCAGCTTTAATGCCCTCAATCTAACCAGAGCACCCTTTATCTCCATAACAGAGATGAGGTTCTTCACCTCCGGGGGCAATGGCCCAAAACGGTCCTCCAGCTCAAGGGCTATCTCTATCAGAGATTGCTCTTCGCCTGCCCCATCCCGACCTGCCCTGGAAAGACGGCGATAGGTCTCAACCCTTGAGGCAATATCAGGGATATACTCCTGGGGTATGAAGGCTGGAGATCCAAGATTGATCTCTGGATCCAATTCTGGCTCCAGATCCTTGCCCTGGAGTTCAGCAACTGCCTCAGCCAGGAGATCAAGATAGAGATCATAGCCTACATCCGCAACCCTTCCTGTCTGCACCAGTCCCAGCAGATTGCCGCCGCCCCTGATCCGGAGATCCTGCATGGAAAGTCCCATTCCACCACCATCCTCTGCTGCCTCCATGAATGCCTTTAGCCTCTGGACTGCATCCTTGCCAAGGGATGGCAAATGAGGCACCAAAAAATAGGCATATGCCTTGGTGCTGGCGCGCCCTACCCTTCCTTTCAACTGGTAAAGTTCTGCAAGCCCCAGCATATCTGCCCTGTTGACTATCAAGGTGTTGGCAGACGGAATATCCAGCCCTGATTCAATAATGGTGGTGGAGACAAGGCAATCGATCTCTCCCCTGACAAACGAGACCATTATCCGCTCCAGTTCTGCCGGATCCATACGTCCATGTGCCAGAGCTGTCCTGGCCTGTGGAACCAGCCGCTTGACCTTCTCTGCTATCCGCTCCAATCCAGCTATTCTGTTATGCACAAAAAATACCTGTCCTCCCCGGTCCAACTCCCTAAGAATGGCATTTCTGATGATGGAGTCATCGGCCTCAGCCAGAAAACAGCTCACTGACTGCCTTCCAGGGGGTTCCGTCTCGATAGTGGAGAGATCCCTTAGTCCCAGGAGCGAGAGCTGAAGGGTCCTGGGAATAGGCGTAGCCGTCAGGGTGAGGCAGTCAACAGTAGCGGTTATCTTTTTTATCTGCTCCTTATGCCTGACACCGAACCTGTGTTCTTCATCTATTATCAGCAACCCAAGCCTCCTGAAAAGATGAGCCATCCCCAGGATCTTGTGGGTACCAATAAGGATATCAACACTGCCATCCCTGACTGCCTGTGCAATGGCCTTCTGCATCCGCGGAGGTTTCATTCGGCTCAGGGCCTCCACACACACCGGAAACCGTTTGAACCGCTTCCTGAATGTCCTTTCATGCTGCTCGGCAAGAAGGGTGGTAGGCACCAGGACCGCTACCTGATACCCATCCTCCACGGCCTTGAAGGCAGCCCGCATAGCCACCTCGGTCTTGCCGTATCCCACATCTCCACAGACCAGCCGGTCCATTGGCTGAGGCTGTTCCATATCAGAAATGACATCCTGGATGGCAGCGGCCTGATCTCTGGTCTCCTCATAGGGGAAATCCATCTCGAACTGTCTGAACATCTCATCCGGAGGGGAGAAGGCCACGCCCCTGGCCAGCTTTCTCTGGGCATAGAGATCCACGAGATCGTGGGCTATCTCCTGAAGGGCCTTTTTTACCTTACCCTTTCGGGTATGCCAGGAACGGCTGCCCAATTTATCCAATCTCGGCTCCCTTCCCTCAACCCCCACATATGGGGTCAGCAAGCCAATCCGGTCAACAGGAAGGTAGAGCTTGTCTCCTGCAGCATATTCCAGGACAAAATACTCCCCTTCTATGCCATTTATCTCTATGAGCTCCAGATCAATATATCTGCCTATGCCATGATCCCTATGAACCACAAGCTCACCTGCCTTGAGTTCAGCAGCAGAGACAGGCCGCACCCCTTTCCGGTGCCGCCTTTTACCTTCCCTGCCGGCATCGGCCCTGGCAATCTGAAAAATCAGGTGATCAGGCAGGATCTTTACCCCAAGATCAGGGATGGAAGCAGCCTCCTGCAACCAACCTACATGAAGGAACAGTCCTGGTTCCTGGCCAGCAGACCATGAAACCACCCTGCCGAGACAAGGACCTGCTCCCGTAACTTCAGGATGCCCCCTATCACATGCAGATTGGCATAATTCCTCTGCCTGGAGACCATAATGGGAGAGCAGGGACCTGATTCGCCTGAGCTGTCCATCATCAGATGCCAGCAGGATCACCCTGCACCCCTCATCATTGACCCACTCCTGGAGCATCTCTGCCACTGGAGAGAAGAGCTCCCTGCCCTTTCTGAAGGAGAGGCTCAGACTCGGAATGCTCAGTGGTTGAATATCTACCCGGACGGAATATAGAGGAGTTTCCGAATCAAACCCATCAGATAGGCCGGCATCTCTGTAGATGTCAGACGCCCATACCATGATCCTTCTTTTCTTTCTGAAACCTCGGGAGAGATCATTGACCGGCAAAAGATACTCTGTGAACCCTGCAAAAACCCGCTCTCTTGCCAAGGCATCCTGATAGAGTGTCTCCCTCTCTTCAAGGGTCTGCTCCAGGCTGTGAACAGATTCAGCAGGCTGTTCCAGTATCATGCTACCCTCAGCCCCAAGATAATCCATGAGTCTTCCCGGGTTTTCATAAAGGATGGGGAGGACGCCGCAATGCATCTCATAGGTGCGCCGTTGAGATAAAAGCTCCCTGATCTCAGTAACAGCAGAGGCGGAGATACCCAGCTTAGAGGCTTTGCTGATAAGGCGTCCCTTTGCCTTCTCGATCATGGAGGAATCCAGAAGAAACTCCGTAACCGGAAGGAGCCGTGCCTGTTCAAGCTCCTTCATGGATCTCTGGGAGTCAGGATGAAAATACCTTATGGACTCCACCATATCGTCAAAGAAATCGAGACGCACAGGATATGGCAACCCAGGAGAGAAGATATCGACTATTCCGCCTCTTACAGCGAATTCACCAATGCGGGTCACTATCCGGCAAGGTTCATAACCAGCATCAACCAGCCAGTCTGCCAGGATATCCCTTCCGATCTCATCATCAACTGATACGGTCTCACTAACTGAAGAGAGAATATGATGGGGAGGCAGGGGCTCTGCCAACGCCTCTACAGGGGCGACAACAACAGCATCATCCATAGAGGCCAGGGCATCCAGGGCCTGAATCCTCTCTGATACCAACCCCCTAGAAGGCACTATTGGCATAAACAGCAATTCTTCCAGGGGAGGAAGGAGACAGACTGAACAGGAGAGGAGAGTTTTCAGCTCCCTGGCCCGGGTATGGGCCGTCTCCATATCCTGACACACCCAGAGTATAGGCCCACGCCCACCCTTTTCCATGGAAGATACTGCCATGGAAAGAAAGACCGCAGCCCTGGAGAGCCCCCTGGCCTCAAGATCGAGCCTTACGGCTCCAGATGCCCTATCTTTATGGAAAACGTCCTGAATTTTCGATAATTCACTTTGCATAATAGATTCAAAAAACTTCGCAAAAAAGGAACTAAGCAGGAAAAAAACTGGAGCATAACCGGTCAAGGAAAACTGCATGAAGGCCAAGGGACAGAAAAAAAATGATGGCAACAGCCCCTTTGGGCAGGAAAAAGGGGTGAGGAGGAATCAGACGGTATGATCCTCCATCTTCCTCCATTTCCACATGAATTTGGCCTTGAGATTTTCCGGCACCATGGATGTCATCCAATGCGCCACGTCACTCACCACAGGATAAAGCCTGGAACCCTTCAGAAGCGGCGACTTCTCTGGAAGGGTCAGGGTGAGGATGAAAACAACCATCCCTGCGAATACCATGGCCTTCAGGAATCCGAAGACTCCGCCCAGAATGGAATCCAGCCATTTGAGACTCAAGAATCTGAAAAAACCGTGGATAATTATACCGGCCACGAGAAAACCGATATAAACCACGAGAAAAAGCAGGAAAAAGGCGCCGAGGTCCCTCCATAATGGATTGTGGATAAAGAGCGAAAGATGGGATGAGACCAGCGGGTACTGATTGCTAGCCACCCAAAATCCCACTATCACACCGAGAAGGGTTGAGGCAGCCTTGCTGAAACCGGTGAACAGCCCCCGAATTACCAGAACCACAAAGAGAATTGTGAGGAAGAGATCCAACCAGTTGAAAGAGATATGTCCAAAACTTGGGATATCCATGACAGCCTCTAAGCCTCCCTTCCAGACCTCAAGCAGCGCCTTATCTCAAGCTCCCCAGGCCTGGATAACTGAAAGTAGGTATGGTTCATATGTTTTGGTCTCTTTAGCCCCTTTTTATGGAGAAACGTACCCTTGACCCGTTCTATCCAGGCTCTTTCCTTGAGATTATTCAAAAGATTCATCATTTCAGAAGGATGGACAGAAAAACGTCTTGACAGAAACTTGGCGCAATCGGGTCCCTTTTCCCGGAGATCCATCAGGATCTCCTGCTCCAGACCTGACAGAGCAGTCCAGTCCAGGGAGGTGCCATCCGCCTGACTTTCTCTTTCTCCAGCAATCATTCCACACCGTCAAGAAACAATGCCTACCAGTTGCCCCGCCCTGTGCGTGGCTTGGTTGAGCCCCTCCTGCAGTTTCTGCCGATAACCTTCAATGCCTCTCCCCCTGGCATCTGCCGGTACATGGAGCGGTTCACCAAACACAACTGCTACCCTGGACAATGGGAGAGGGAGAAACATCCTGTCCCAGCTGCCGAAATAATAGGCTGGTTTTGCTGCACAAGCAATAGGCACGACAGGTCGCCCTGTAGTTCTGGATAGGATCAGGGCACCGACCTGCACCTTTTGAGCAGGCCCCCTGGACCCGTCTGCCACTATTCCTGCATGGAGATTCTTCTCTTTCATGAGCCGGGCCATCTCCCTTACAGCACTGCTTCCACCCTTGAAACGCGATCCACGAACCGGATACTGGTTCCAGAGCTCCAGGGCATTTACCACGAGCTGGCCATCGCTGCTGCCACTTACCATGATGGCTGCGGGCCTTTTTCTGAGATAATAGAGCAGATAGAGGATCTGACTGTGCCAGAAGGCACCAACCCCGGTCTTACCCCTCTGCAATAACGCCCTGGCCTCGGGATGATACTCCTCCTGTACCCTGCAACTGCCCATCCAGACCTCTATGAATTTCAACAGAGCCCTGAGCCCTAAACCTGTCAGGTATTCCTTACACTGATCCTTTATCAACAACTTCTCCTTGAAACAGATGGTTTGCTGCCGTGGATCATAGCGTAAAACGAAGCAGTACGGAACAGTACCTCTTCCTTCAGACCGCCTCATGGTTAAAGGAGCCCCATGGAGTGACTATGCTTCCATCCACCCTGGTTCCAGGAGCTATACTGGCTCCTGGCAGCATGACCACATTGGAGATGACAGCTCTATCACCCACAGTGCAATCCCTGTTTATCACCACGGTACCGGAAAACGCCACACCATCTCCTATCTCAGCACAAGGAGAAAGATAGGGAGAACCTGCATGTTCTCTATCCAGCAGCAACCGGTTTGCATTGAAAAGGCCATGGAAGGTACCAAAATCCTCCCAGTAATCAGATCCGTCCTTACATAGCCGCCCAAGTTCCACTGCCTCCACCCTGAAACCATCCTCAATGGCCTGCTGCCATACAGTAACAAGAGAAACAGGTTCAACTGGAACCCTCCTGATCAGATCCGGTCCCATAACGGAGATCCCTGTAAAGGCCATGGCCGACTCACCAGGACAGGAGAAGGAGATTATCCTTGCATCATCTGCTATCATCAGCTTGTTGAACGGCGCACGTCTGTGAACCACCAACAGGGCATCAGGCGCCCCTACAGAACCATAATATTCCATAAGTCTCCGGGGATTGAGACCTGAGACGATATCTCCGTTCCAGATCAACAGGGGCTGATCATCGTGAAGGAGATTCCTGGCATGTGCCACCGCGCCTCCGGTATCCATAATGGTCTCCTCCCTGCTGATGGCCGGCAGGGAGGCCAATGACAATCCATTCCGCCATTCATACAGCATCTGAATCAAATGATGACCATTTATTACAATGGTAGAAAACCCATTGGAAACCGCCTGATTCACCAGCCGTTCAACTGCAGGCAGATCCATGAATGGAAGCAAGGGTTTAGGTATATGGTTTGTAACAGGCAGGAGTCTTGTGCCAAAACCTGCAGCGAGAATCAACATCTGCATAAAAGAGTCCCGGCCCCCTTATGGGAAAAACCCTGTCAGCAGAAAGCAGGCAGAGATAAACAAGGATTTACCGAAGCCACTGTATAAAGGGGGCACACCATCTTCAAGCAGCCTGCTGCATCAAAAGCAGGGACTCCAGTTCATCGAGACTGCTTATCACCATGACATCCTTATCGAGCTTAGCAGCAGACTTCCTGACCTTTGGTGGGACCAGCCATACTGCATTCATCCCGGCAGCAATGGCGCCTCGCACATCCTTGTGAAGGGAGTTACCAACCATGAGTGCCTGTTCCGGGGCAACACCAACAGCCTCCAGTGCAGCCATGAATATTGCCCGGGTAGGTTTTGTACATCCAAAGGTGCGTGCATCCAACATGAGATCCACACCATAGATAAGCCCCGTCTCTCTGCAGATCCCCTCCAAGTTACCAAACCCGTTGGAGATAACGCCGATCCGGTAGAGTCTCTTCAGTCTGGCAAGCACCTGCAGGTTCCTGCAGATATGCTCCCTGCTATCCCTGCAAAAAACCCGGGTCAACTGGTTGGTAAGGACCCAGTCACTGGTCCCAAGGGATAGAAGTGTCCTGCGGATAAGCTCTCTGATAACCCCTTCCAGATCCAGATGGCTGGGAAACTCCCTTTCAAGCCCCCTGTGAGCCTTGATATAGGCATCCCTGAACCTTGAAAAGGCTACGTGATATCCAATTCTGGTAGAGTAGCCGTAGAGCCTGTCCAGCCAGGCGACCCCTGGTGCATCCAAAGTGCCGCCATAATCGAAAAAGATGGCCCGTATTCCCTGCATTCCTCTATGGTCCGGATTCATGATTTTTTCTCCTCAGTTTATGCCTCAACCATAATAACACAATATAGGACCATATTCACCATGGTCCAACTACAGGATTGTTACTACCCCTTCTACCTCTTCCTCTTAATCTGCCTAAAAAACAGATTGCGCCCCTCTTCAATCTGCCAGGCCAACAGGGCAGGTATTCCCAATACCAGCTCCCTGACCCTCTTGGATAGAGAGACGCTCAGGGATATTTCCGGTGTCAGTCCTACAAGACTCCCCAGAAAGACAAAACCGCCCTCCTGCACACCGATTGCACCGGGAACCAGGAAGGCAGCACCTCTAATCATATGCCCGAGACTCTCCAGAAGCAATGCCTTGGGAACAGATGGATCTGAATCCAGGAACCAGAGAGCCACCCAGACCTCCACTGCACCAGCCATCCAGCCGATCAATCTCAGCACAACCGCTATGGCAACAGAGCCTTTATGCTGATATATCTCCCTAATGGCCTGATCCATGGCCTCTGCACTGCCGGAGATCTCCTGCATCCTCTCTTTGCCCACCAGCACAGATAGAAGCCCGATGAGCCCGCTCCAGAAACCTCGGCGATATGCAAAAAAGAACAGGGCAAAAAAACCGATGAGAATTACAAAGCCGATCATGCCGTTGAGAATCACGGTCCGGCAACCGATGATCATCAGACAGACAATGCCGATAAGGGCAAAAATGGTCTGGGAGATAAGGGCAACAGCGATCTCCGTAAAGACACTGGCGCCGGCATGTACAGGTGAATAACCATGCAGGGCAAGGATCCTGGCCCGGACTACATCACCGGCTACCTGGGCTGACGGCAACAGGGCATTGACAGCCTCTCCAATCCAGCGAGAATAGAGGATATGATGAAAACCTGGGATCCTCTCCCATACAAACAGGAATCGCCATGACAGGCAATCGATAAAGAGAGGCAGCAGATGGGATGCCACCACCACTCCAAGCCCCCATCCCATTACAGACATGGCGGAAAAGATATCATCCAAGCCATAATAGATCAGGAGCCCGATGAACAACCCAAGGCCCAGGAGCAGAAGCAGATATCCTCTCGTGTTCACGATATCAATCAACCCTTGGAAACAGATTTAACCTTTGATGAGGTGACTTTGATCCCGTGGAGCAGGACGGCATGGCTGCACAACACCTTTTTCAAAGGTATAAAATGGAAGGACTTGGATATATAAGGAGTCTTCATCTTAAAAAGAGTGAACGTTACAAAGTAAGTTATCCAATCAGTAAAACAGTGAACTCCCGACAACCCTGTCCTCCCCTTTTACAAGGAAAACAGAACATGGAGCCACAATGTAGCCCTGTTTTTCATGGTCTGAAATTCGGACCCTTCGAAAAAAAACGCTTCTACAACCATTAACCTCTTAATTTTACTGACATAATCTACATCTTGCCTGTTGAGCAGACCCTGTTGATCCATACGTTCAGAGAATTATACCTGAATATCTACATTCAACAAGAAAAGCCTCTTGGTACCGGCCATCCTATCTCGAGACAGTTCAAAATCTGAAACAGAAGCAGTTTCCATGTTTTTTTATCAATTATATGGTTGTAACAAAAGGCAGTTTGCGGGTATAAGATGAGAGGTAGAGATGATTTTTTATCATCTTCGGGGAGATATTGGACAGCTCCAGGCCTGATTACCATATTTTGAACAAGAGGAAGGATGAAATATGTCTGCAACAACCAGAAAGATATTGGAAAATCCCATTATAGAGTCCCAGCTTTCCTGTAAAGATCACCAGTGCAGCAATTTCACAGTCAGGATCTCAGGCAATCTGGTCAAGGTAGCGTGGGATGATACCATTTCAGATGCGATCAACCCTGCCATGGAAGATCTGTGGGTTGAGGTCAGACGCAACTGGGATCAGCAGACAGTAATAGCCAAAAAGTGCACCTTTCAGAAGAGCACTGAGTTTTTCCTGGATGAGATAGGTTCCTTTCAGATACGCATAGTGCGCAAGGAACACTTCAAGCTGATAGTTGCCACAGATTGTCATTATACTCCTAAGGTTTCAGTGGTATCGGAGAATGAGGCAAGGCATCATATCACGTGGAGCGATATAGATTGGGAACGGATAAGAAATGAGGTAGAGCGGGCAACAGGACTTGACTGGGAAAACCAGGTAGAACTCTGTCTCCATGTTCTCAGATATCCTGATCCTGGCGGAAATCTTCCAACAGAAGAGCTCATAGAGATGGGCATGACCGACTACCGTTTCATTCCAGGCCTGCTCAAAAGGGTAAATCTGGCGATAGTAGAGAAGGATTCCCTGAAGGGTGACACCCCCAAAATTGCCAAAATCATCTTCACTGTCTCCTTTGCCTCTCCAGAGACATTGTCACTACTTGGAGAGTGCGATATTGAGATCGCTGCCAAGGCTCCCTATTTCGAGCTGAAAAGGGAGATCTGGGAGGAGGATTCGGTACAGCTCCGGGCATGGTGGAGACTCCCGGAATCCATCTGGGATGTTGTGAAAAAAGAGGCTGAAAAGGCAGGAATGACCTGGGAGAAAACCAGCATTCTAATAAGATTATACCACACAGATGAACATGGCAGGTTTGTCCCGGAAGGACAGGGAGGCAAACTCCTGCCTGAGACCTATGACTGGCTCTTTACAGGACTCAAGGATGGACCGGCCTACAGGGCCGGGCTCTTCATTGTTCAGGAAGGGATCGATCTGGAACTGCCCCTGATGATTTCAAATATATGTCCTGTACCCAACAAGCCTGATCAGATAGTCCTTATTCCAATAGATGAAAGACGGGGATATTGCTACTGGCATCTTGATGAGATCAGACTTCAGAGACGCCTTTCTAAACTCCACCGGGAGTCCGGCACAGAAGTCAAGACCTATATCAAGGTGATGCATGAATGGGCGGGAAATCTCTACCACGAGATGGACAAGGATGCGGAGGTCTATCTGCCCGGCGTGGACAACTACTACCTGAACCTGGACCCTGACAGGATCTACAGGGTACAGCTTGTTGCAGTTGCAGGCAATGATATCACAAACCTGACAGATGTTTCAAACAAGATCCAGACTGCCAGGATATCGCCTGGGAACAATCCAATTGAATACAAAGAGGTCCCACCTCTCAGGAACCACCCCACAGAGAGGGAGCTGAGATCAGTGATGGATACAGCAAACCACTCCATAGGCCTGCTGATAATCCATCTGCATGCTCATCTTCCATATATCAGGCAAAGGGTCAGTTATGGCGACACAGGCTTCTGGCAGCCAATGGGCTATCCGCCGGAATGGTATCACGAGGCAGTGAACAACACCTATGCCCCTTTGATCCGCATGTTTGAAAAACTCCATGAGGAAGGTGTGGATTTCCGTCTCTCCATGGATCTTAGCCCTACCCTTTCGAACATGATGAGAGATGAGATGTTGCAGGAGGAGTTCCTGAAATATATTGACAGCCACATAAATCTCGCCAAGGCAGAAGTTGACCGAACAAAAAGGGAAGCCCCCCACTATAACAACACTGCATGGATGCACCTGAACAGATTCCTGGAGGTGAAGGACTGCTTCCTGAGGTATGGATGCGATCTGAACAGAGCCTTCAAGAAATTCCAGGATCTCGGCTATCTTGAGATATCCACCTGTGGGGCAACCCACGCATTTCTGCCGTTCCACACCGCCTTTCCTGAATCCATAAGGGCACAGGTTGAGACAGCAGTAGGTGATTATACAGAGGTCTTCGGCAGGGAGCCCAATGGGATCTGGTTGCCTGAATGTGCATACATGCCGGGGATAGAAAAATTTGTGGATGGTGCCGGCCTGAGATATTTCTTTGCAGAGACCCATGCTGTAACCCTGGCAGATGCACCAGCGGAGTTTGGCACTCATGCCCCTGTATTCATAAAGGGCTCTGATGTTGCAGTTTTTGCCCGGGACCCTGAGACAGGAAAACAGGTCTGGAGCGGTGAGGAAGGGTATCCAGGTGATCCGGATTATCTGGATTTTCATTTCAAGGGTGGCCCCTTGCGTTACAACCGTATCACCACCAGGACCCATAACTGGAAAGAACCTTATGTGCGGGAATGGGCTATGGAAAAGGCTGCAAGACATGCTCAACACTTCATGGAGAGCAGGAACTTCCGCTTTCAACATATCCGGAACTGGTTCTGGAAAAAACCACTGATCGTTGCCATGTACGATGCGGAACTCTTCGGCCATCACTGGTATGAAGGCACAGATTTTCTCTATTTTCTCCTGAAGAAGCTCTACTACAACCAGAACGAAACGGAACTGACCACTCCCAGCACCTACCTCAACAGATACCGCAAGAATCAGGATCTTTTCATAAACACCTCATCATGGGGGGACAAGGGCACATTCGACAAATGGATGTATGGCTCAGTCTCCTGGATGCACAGGCATACCCATGAGGCAGCAAGGGAGATCGTTGCCATGGCTACAGACCTTGCACAAAACCAGCCTGAAAACCAGATCGCCAAGAGGATAGTAGCACAGGCCGGCAGGGAACTGCTGCAGGCCATGAACAGCGATATTCCTTTTGTCATATCCAATGGTCACTTCGTGGACAGGATGAAAGAGCTATTTCTGGAAGATCTTCAGAGATTCTGGATCTTGCAGGGATTATACTGGGGTAAAAACTATGAAAATCCTGCAGTCCAGTGCAGGCTGAACAATCTGGAGATGACCAACCCGATATTTCCTGAGATTGACCCGTTCCAGTTCAGATTCGGCATATGATCCCGGATTATGCAATGGGCGAGTTTGCCCAAGATGCGAGGAGCGAGGGGCGAAGACGTACTTGGGTACTTCGAGCCCTGAGCAACAAAGCAGATTGGACAAACTCGCCAATCCCGGAGGGCTGTGAAAGAGGGCAAAAGAAACATGAATATTGCTTCATCAAAAAGGTGACTATCAAACAACTGACTATTGACAGACAATTAGCTGATTCAAAAAGAAAATTCATTTTTGCCCTCTTTTGTAGTGCATAATCTGGGATGATATCATAACAGCGGTTCCATATACTTCCATATACAGGGCTGCCTACTACCTTGGCATGCCCTGTTTTTTTCTCCTTAGAGAGCCTGTTCTGAGGACAGATTCCTGTCCGGGCCTATCCGGCAAAGTGTCAAGAAACTGACTTTGCAGCCGGATTCAACATCCCTGCCTGTATTCCCTTTTTGAGCCCTTTACTTAACCTTTTGGACAATTTCCAACTATACCCTGTAAAAACAACCGGTTAAAAGGGTTTCAGAGTAGCTGGCACCCTCCTTGCTTCAATGCTCCTGACAAGAAAGATATTGGAGCGTCATGAAAAAGAGATCCATTGCCAAAAAGTGCATTTTTATACTGATGCTTATCCTGATGGCTTCACTGCTGCTGCCGGATGTCCGCATCTCCTGGTTGGGCGGATGGACCATCTCCATCACCGGCAACCAACCCATTGCCGCTGCAGGCAATGAAAAGTCGGATGAAAAGGAGAAAGAGGAGATCACATCGGATCAGCTGGCATGGCAGAGCCTGAAGCCTGAGATAGAGAGCTTCTGGAGCAACATGGAGATACAGCCATATGCTACCGGCCAGCAGGTATGGGGTCTCATATATCTCCTGAAGGATTTCATAAAGCGATACCCTGATTCCGGCATGGTTCCTGAGGCATACTACATAATCGGCGAGGCCTATGCAGCAGCAGGCTTCTGGCCTGAAGCCCTGGCCCACTGGAAGATCATCCTCAGATATTTCCCTGATTCCTCCAGAACCAGTGATGCCCTGAACTCCATTGTCTCATATCTGACAGTACAGGGGGACAGAAAAAAGGTGGAGGAGTTCTATATGGAGATTCTTAGTCAATTTCCTGACAGCATAGCAGCATTAACAGCAAAGTGTCTCCTCGCAGAACAGGCCCTTGCCTCAGGAGATACAGCCCTTGCCCGGAAGACCATAGAAAAGATAGAGACTAGAGATCCCGATGCCTTGGCCAAGATACCTGAGATCCTGGAACTCAAGGCCAGGTTTGCCAAAAAGGATGGTGATATCCGGAAGGCTATAGATTACTGGCTCCACTATCTCAATCTCATTCGGTCCAGGCAGTTGAGGGCAAGGACCCTGTTCACCATAGCAGAGGCATACAGGGAACAGGGCCAGGTCCTGATGGCCAAGAAGTATTATGCCCTGATAAGGAGAGACTTCAGCAATGCGCCAGAGGGGCTCTTTGCCCGGTTCAGGCTGCTGCAGATAGAGGAGAAAGCCGCTCTCAAACTGAAAAAGGTAACAGGAAAGGAACCCAAAACCACCTCCCCTCAAAATGCTGCGGTATTGCTTGAAAAGATAGTGAAACTCTATCCCAGGCACCCCCTTACCGACGAGGTTATGAAGGAACTCATAGAGACGGAGCTCAAAGCGGGCAATTTCCTCAAGGCCATGTTGGATGCAGAGAGGTTTCTCAAGCGAAACCCAGACAGCAGGCTTCGGCAAAATGTGATATCACTGGCAGAACAGGCAGGGAAGAGGCTGATCTCCACAGACTATTCAGTGGTTTTTCTCACAAGGGCGGTTGAAACAGGTAAGGATTTCCTGAGATTTGATCCATCCAATCCGGTTCAGGAGATGATACGTGAGGCTACCCAGAAGCTCTGGCTGAAACTGATGGATGCCCTTATCAGTAACAAGTCCCCGGAACTTGCCATGAGCTGGTACTGGGACTACAGGACCACTTTTCAGCATGACCCAACTCTGAAACAGCAGGCAATTCCAATTGGGAAAAGGGCTATCGCTGCCTTTGACCAGCAGCTCATAGAGAAGAAGAAGGGGCTCCATCTATGCAACTACCATTATAACCATATAGAGGGAATTCTGGAGCTGAAATCGGCCCGCCACCATTACTATCTTGCCCAGGCCCTGGAGAGCCTTGGACTGTCAAAGGCAGCAGCGAGAGGCTTTTACAGTAGCTGGAGGCTCGGTCCATCAGATGATATGAGATGCCCCCTTCTCCTGGACTGGGCCAGAGTCTGCGTAACCCTGAAGGCAGTAACTGAAGGCTCAAACGTACTGGCACTTCTGGATCAGCAGTGCCCTGAGGGCGCCATGAGCCCTGAGGCCATGCTGGTCAAGGCGGAACATTCGAGACTTCAACATGACTGGCACGCCACATATAACATGGCCTCCGGAAGCCTCGACCTGGAAGAAAATGCCAAGGCTGCAGAGCTTGCTACTGAGGCCCTGATAATGCTGGGAAGCTGGAAAAAGGCCAATACAATGCTACGGAGATACAGAGAGCTGATTCCGGTGGCAAAACAGATGGAGCTGTTGAGGCTTATGGGGGACCAGGCCCTGCAGCTTCAGGAAGGAGGAGTTGCCCTGGACAGCTATGTCAAACTTATGACTATGCAGCAGGATAGCAGACCGGTCACCGAGAATGCAGAGATCCCGCCGGCTGACCTTTTTCGTAAGGCCATGGCAACGAGACTGCTGAAAGGAGCCAAGGCAGCACAAGGCGAGTTTGCAGCAATCTCCAAGAGGGGGGAATCTCCCTGGAAAGAGGCAGCCAAAGAGGAGTTGAAACTTGAACAGTTCCTGGACAGTGTGGCAGGTATCCTATGAGCCTGGACAGAAGAGTTACAACTGAACTGCAGGTACTTCTGGCAGCGCACAACACATCCGACAGGATCTCCCTGCAAAAAGCCCTGGAGGAGATGGGTTTTCAGGTCTCCTCAGCCCACGATATCAACACAGCCATCCAGTTGGCGGCCTCCAACAGGTTCTCCCTTTCCATCATAGTTCACCATCCTGAACATCTCGATGCCCTGCAATTTCTCAAAGAGAGCAGAAAAGAGCTGAAGGACAGCGGTCACAAGAGCATCATTCTCTCAGAGGTACCGGATATTGAAGCTGCCACAACGGCCATGAAGCTGGGGGCCATGGACTTCAGATGCAGGCCATGGGATGAAAACCTCATAGAGATGCTCATTATCAAGGCAATGGAGGAGCTGAACATAGGGATGGAATCCCTTAGCACACCTGGGAAACAGATAGATCTGGACGCCGGAAAAGACAGGGAGAGTTCCAGCAGGGAAGATAACTCCAATGAGGCGCCACCATCCAACAGAAATAGTCAAAAAAATGACAAAAAATGCCCTGCAGAGAATAAGCCTGCCGGTACGGAGATGGGGCAGGAGCATGACCGTTACAGGATCCTCTACCAGAGTCCTGTCATGGAGGCTGTGCTTAAAAAGGCAAGGATGGTTGCGCCGAGCCAGGCACCTGTCCTGATATCAGGAGAGAGTGGCACGGGAAAGGAACTCCTGGCCAGATTCATCCATGCCAGGAGCAGTCGTGCATCAGGACCCTTTATCGCCCTGAACTGTGCTGCACTCCCTGACACCCTGCTGGAGAGTGAACTGTTTGGCCATGAAAAGGGTGCATTCTCCGGGGCCTTGAGCAGAAAGAGTGGAAAATTCGAACTTGCTAACGGAGGAACCATTCTTTTGGATGAAATCACAGAAATGGCCTTTCCTCTCCAGGCGAAGCTGTTGAGAGTTCTGCAGGAGGGAGAGATAGACAGGCTGGGAGGAGGAATGCCTGTTCCTGTTGATGTGCGAATACTTGCTACAACCAACAGGGATATGCTCTCAGCAGTCAAAGACGGCCTTTTCAGAGAAGATCTCTATTTCAGGCTAAATGTGATCCCCCTTCTCCTCCCGCCTCTCAGGGAGAGAGAAGGGGATGCCCTCTTTCTTGCAGAGCACTTCCTGAAAAAATTTTCCCTCCTCTACAACAAAACTGGACTGGAATTTGCGAAAGAGGTCATTGAATATATTCAGCAGCACAGATGGCCTGGGAATGTACGGGAGCTAAGAAACCTGGTTGAAAGAGGAGTCCTGCTATCCTCAGGCAAAAAGATAACCCTTGAGGATATACAGGCGATAGAAGATTCCACATGGGAAAAAAATTCCCATTCCGGACAGCTTTTTGGGCAAGAGCAGCATCCTGGAAACGATAATCATCCCTGGAGTGGAACCAGGGCTGCTCAAATTGCAGAGACCCATGAAACCTTCAACCTGAACGAGATGGAGAAACAGATGGTCCAGAAGGCATTGAGCAGAACAGGTGGAAACAGGACCCATGCTGCAAAACTCCTTGGGATCAGCGTAAGAACACTGAGAAACAAGCTGGCAGAATACCGGAAGACCGGGCTGGTGCTTTAGCTCAACCCGGGCTTCTGACAACACCTTGAACAACAGATCACAGGAGAGAAAGAGAGATGCTTGGCAGACTTTTCGGTTCCACCATAAACATACTGGAAAAGGGGCTTGATCTCAGGGCCAGGAGGCAGGCTATTCTTGCCTCCAACATAGCAAATGCAGAGACCCCGGGATTCCAGGCAAAGGATCTGGATTTCAAGAGGCTGATACAGAAGTTTGCTCAGGACCAGCTTGGAGAAGGATACAGACACCAGGATGCAGAAGGAACAGGACGCCCTGTGATCACCTCGGCAGGAGATCAGAACTCTCTTCCCCTTGTTACCACTGACCCGCGCCATTTCCCGTCCGGGACCACCCAAGAGGAACTGGAGGCCCAGGGAATCGTTGTCTCTAAAGAAACAGGGGTGCCCAATGGGGTTGATCTGGACATAGAAATGTCCAAGCTTGCCGAAAACTCCGTTCAGTATCAGGCCACTCTCCAGCTCCTCACCAAAAAATTCAACGGACTAAAAAATGTAATAACCGAAGGAGGTAAGGTCTGATGGATCTGTTCACCGCAATGAAGATAAGCGCTTCAGGCATGTATGCTGAGCGGGTAAGGCTGAACGTGGCTGCAATGAACCTTGCCAATGCCCATGTGACCCGCACCCTTGATGGCGGCCCGTATCGCGCGAAATCAGTTGTATTTCAGGAGATTCCTCTGTCCCGGGAAACTGAAAACAATCAGGCCACCTTTCAGCAAAATCTGGACTCTGCCCTTTCGAAGGTGCGGGTTCAGGAGATTGTGGACGACAAGGAGCCGTTCATGGAGGTCTTCGACCCAAGCCATCCTGATGCAGACAGGAACGGCATAGTAAAACTTCCCAACGTTAATGTAATGGAACAGATGGTGGATATCATGGCAGCTACCCGGGCTTATGAGGCCAACGTCACATTGTTGGAAAGTGCCAAGACCATGGCACTAAAGACTTTGGAACTTGCCCGGTAGGCCTGTTTGGTAGCCCCTTTGGAGAGAACTCCATGAGAGGAGACAGATATGAACATAACCGATAATTCACTGAAGAACATAGGCACAGCCTTACCGTCCATCTCTGGGGAAAAGGGTAATACACAAGCCCCAAAAAGCGGTGATGCATTGTCGTTCACAGATATGGTCCAGAAGGCAATCACCCAGATAAACAGGGAAAAGCTACAGGCTGATGAACAGGTTCGGGCCCTGGCATCAGGAGAGGAAATCGGTCTGGCCGAAACCATGGTGGCTGTGGCGAAAGCAGACATCAGCTTCAACCTGATGCTTCAGGTGAGAAACAAGGCCATTAGTGCCTATCAGGAGATGCTGAGACTGCAGTTCTGATCAAGCCTCATCTCCTTTTACAAACCATGAACCATTGACAGTGTGCTGAATCAGAGAGAAAAGAGATCCCCATACCATGTTCAAGGCTACCGAACAGATAGAGCAATTAAAAAAGATCTACAATGATCTGGATCTGAAGCAGAAAGTTATAGCTGCAGGCGTGGTTACTGCCGTGTTTGCAGGGTTTATTCTCCTCTTTTTCCTCATCAACAAGCCCAGCTACGGCACCCTCTACAGTGACCTTTCTGAAAAAGATGCCTCTGAGATCGTTTCCTATCTCAAACAGGAGGGGATCCCGTACAGGCTGACCAATGGAGGCAGTACTGTTCAGGTGCCTCAGGGACAGGTTTATGATATCCGCCTATCTCTGGCAGGCCAAGGGCTTCCCAGGGGCTCCAGTGTAGGCTTTGAGATCTTTGACAAGAACAGCCTGGGCACAACAGATTTCGTTCAAAAGGTCAAGTACCAGAGGGCGTTGCAGGGTGAGCTTGAAAAGACCATCAGCAGATTTCCCGAGGTCAAGAGTGTACGGGTCCATATTGCCAAGCCCAAGGAGTCCCTGTTCGCTGTGGACAAGGAGAAACCTACTGCGTCTGTAGTCCTGGAGCTGAAACCCGGCTGGGAGCTCTCCCGTCAACAGATAAAAGGGATAGTTCATCTGGTAGCCTGTGCAGTACCAAGGCTGAGCAAGGAAAATGTATCTGTGGTGGATACTACAGGAAACGTCCTCTATGAGTACAGGGAACCATCAGGAGAAACCACGGCTGAACAGACCAAGTTGAGACTGGCCTACAAGAGAAGGCTGGAAGACTATTACCGCCACAAGATCCAGTCCATGCTGGAGGACGCCCTTGGCAGCAACAAGGCAGTAGTACGGGTCTCTGCAGAGATAGATTTCGACAAGATCCTTACCCAGGAAGATCGTTATGATCCGGACAGCGTGGCGGTCAGGAGTGAGCAGAAAGACAGTGAGTTGACCAGTCCCAAGGGGGCTGGCGGGATTCCAGGAGTCAAGGGCGGGCTAGCAGGCAAGCTCATGGGCAACACCGCTGGAGAACAGGGGGCGGATCTCGTTGCAAAACGGGAGAAGCTCACGAGAAATTTCGAGATCTCCAGGTTGCAAAAACAGATAGAGGGCGCAATAGGTTCCATCAAGAGACTCTCTGTGGGTGTCCTTGTGGATGGAAAATATGAGGAAAAGGATGGCAAAGAGGTATATCTGCCCAGAACAGATGAGGAGATAGACAG
>JALSKY010000049.1 GCA_026988585.1 Deltaproteobacteria bacterium | reverse complement strand
TATCCCCAATGTTGGTGATGATGCCCTGAAGAATTTGGACGAGTCTGGTATCGTTCGAATAGGAGCAGAGGTCAAGAGTGGAGATATCCTGGTGGGTAAGATCACCCCTAAGGGAGAGACCCAGCTCTCACCTGAAGAGAAACTCCTCAGGGCCATATTCGGGGAAAAGGCTGGTGACGTTAGGGATACCTCCCTGAGGGTGCCTCCTGGAGTTCAGGGGGTAGTGGTGGATACCAAGGTCTTCTGCCGGAAGGGAATCCCGAAGGATGACCGGGCAAAGGCCATCGAGGATATGGAAGTGGCATCCATCATGCGGGACCAGGAGGATGAGATCAATGTGATCAAGCGGACCGCATACAAAAAACTTGAAAAATATCTTCAGGGCAAAAGGTCAGCCGTAATCATCAAGGATTCAAAACAGCGTCACCTACTCGATGCAGGCCAGGAGATTACTGGTGAGATCCTGAGAGATATCCCGTTGACCAGGCTGCGGGACCTCATTCTTGAGGATTCCCAGGACGTTGACCCATATGTGAAGGAGATCCTTGATTGGTATGAGTCTGAGGTGGCCCGGATCAAGAGGTTTTTTGAGGGCAAGATCGACAGGCTCAAGAAGGGTGACGAGCTGCCTCCAGGCGTTATCAAGATGGTGAGGGTCTATGTAGCCATGAAGAGGAAACTCGAGGTTGGTGACAAGATGGCAGGCCGTCACGGAAACAAGGGTGTGGTATCCAAGATCGTTCCGGTTGAGGATATGCCCTATTTCGAGGATGGCAGGCCTGTGGATATCATCCTGAATCCTCTCGGTGTTCCTTCCCGTATGAATGTAGGGCAGATCCTTGAGATCCATCTGGGCTGGGGTGCCAAGAAGGTTGGTGAGCAGATAGCGGCTCTGGCTAAGGACTATGAGATCCATCAGATCAAGGAGAAGATGAAGGATATCTACTCTCCTGAGGAGATAGATGAGATGCTCAGGGATCTTAACGAGGAGGATGTCAGGGAGCTGGCGCGTCATCTTGGCAATGGTGTTCCTGTAGCAACTCCTATTTTTGACGGTGCCGATGAGGAGACTATTCGCAGGCTATTCAGTGCCACCGGTCAGCCTGAAACAGGTCAGGTAACCCTGTACAACGGCATGACTGGTGAGCCGTTCAAGGAAAAGGTTACTGTCGGTGTGATGTATATCCTTAAGCTCCACCACCTGGTGTCTGACAAGATCCACGCCCGCTCCACCGGTCCCTACTCCCTGGTTACCCAGCAGCCTCTTGGCGGAAAGGCCCAGTTTGGAGGCCAGCGTCTTGGAGAGATGGAGGTATGGGCAATGGAGGCCTATGGTGCCGCCTATTCGTTACAGGAATTCCTTACAGTGAAGTCTGATGATGTAACCGGACGTTCCAGGATGTATGAGAAGATCGTCAAGGGGAACAATTTCCTTGAGGCAGGTCTGCCAGAGAGCTTCAATGTCTTGGTGAAGGAGCTCCAGGGGCTCTGTATGGATATCGACCTGCTGGAAGAGGTTGAGGAATAGACGGCCTATACCTTTATCCTTTTGAAGCAGGAATAAACAAGTTACTTTTTGAATCCACAAGAAGAGGTCTTTTATGGACGATTTGCTTTCTCTCTTTACCAAACCCAAGGATCCGCTCAATTTCAAGGCGGTACGTATATCTATCTCCTCTCCTGAGAAGATTCTCGAGCGCTCTCACGGCGAGGTTAAACAGCCTGAGACCATAAATTACCGTACCTTCAAACCGGAAAGGGATGGGCTATTCTGTGCCAAAATTTTTGGGCCGGTAAAGGACTATGAGTGTTTGTGCGGCAAGTACAAAAGGATGAAGCACCGGGGTGTGGTGTGTGAGAAGTGTGGTGTCGAGGTCATACAGTCCAAGGTACGTCGTCAGCGCATGGCTCATATCACCCTGGCTGCCCCTGTCGCACATATATGGTTTCTCAAGAGCCTGCCAAGCAAAATAGGTTCGCTTCTGGACCTGAGTTTGAAAGAACTGGAGAGGGTTCTCTATTTTGAGTCACATATCGTCCTCTCTTCCCAGGTGCCTGAGATTGCAGTAGGGACCCTGATGAATGATGAGGTCTATCAAGAAAATCTCCAGCTCTATGGTGACAAGTTCACTGTGGGGATAGGAGCAGAGGCGGTACAGCAGCTCCTGGCAAGCCTGGACCTTGATGCCATTTCCCATGAGTTGCGTGAGGAGATGCAGAAGACCAGGTCTGAGGCCAAGAGGAAAAAACTGGGTAAACGGCTCAGGGTTGTGGAGGCCTTCAGGGGTTCCGGAAACCGGCCTGAGTGGATGGTTCTCGATGTCATTCCTGTGCTTCCTCCTGATCTCCGGCCCCTGGTGCCTCTTGATGGAGGCAGGTTTGCCACATCCGACCTCAATGATCTTTACCGCAGGGTCATTAACAGGAATAACCGTCTGAAACGGCTTAAGGATCTGGATGCCCCTGACATCATTATCAGAAACGAGAAGAGGATGCTCCAGGAGGCAGTGGATGTTCTCTTTGACAATGGCCGCAGAGGTCGTGTCGTAACTGGTCCTAACAAGAGGCCATTGAAATCCCTCTCAGACATGCTCAAGGGGAAGCAGGGCCGTTTCCGCCAAAACCTCCTTGGAAAGCGTGTTGATTATTCCGGACGTTCTGTCATCGTTGTAGGGCCGGAACTGAAGCTTCACGAGTGTGGCCTGCCGAAAAAGATGGCGGTTGAGCTGTTCAAACCCTTCATCTACAACAAGCTTGAGGAGAAGGGGCTTGTATCCACCATAAAGAGCGCAAAGAAGATGGTGGAGAAGGAAGTGCCAGAGGTTTGGGACGCCCTGGATGAGGTGGTTAAGGAGCATCCTGTGCTTCTCAACCGTGCTCCTACCCTGCACAGGCTTGGTATCCAGGCATTTGAACCGGTGTTGGTGGAGGGCAAGGCCATCAAACTCCATCCCTTGGTCTGTACTGCATATAATGCGGACTTCGATGGTGACCAGATGGCGGTTCATCTGCCCCTCTCTGTTGAGGCCCAGACAGAGGCCAGGGTGCTGATGATGTCCACCAACAATGTGCTTTCTCCTGCCCATGGAGAGCCAATCATCTCTGCAACTCAAGACGTGGTTCTTGGTGCCTATTATATGACCAGGGAGAGACCCGGCGCCAAGGGTGAAGGCAAGGCCTTTGCATCCCTGGAGGAGGTCCTTCTTGCACTGGATAAGGGGGCACTGGATCTGCAGGCCAAGATAAGGGTCATGGTTGATGGCAAACTCCAGGAGACCACTGCAGGTCGTGCCATGCTATATGATATTGTGCCGAAGCAGGTGCCCTTCGAGATGGTCAACAAGGTGATGAAGAAGAAGGACCTGGCCAAACTCATTGACAAGGCCTATCGTCTGGCAGGTGCCAAGGCTACCTGTATAATGGCTGACCGGCTCAAGGCCACCGGATATGTCAATGCAACCCAGGCAGGCATCTCCATCTCAATCAATGACATGAAGATACCCGAGAAGAAGAGGGATATACTGGAACAGGCCCAGAAGGAGGTTGCTGAAGTTCAACATCAATATGCTGAGGGTTTGATCACTTCCGGTGAACGCTATAACAAGATCATCGATATCTGGACCAGGGCTACTGACCAGATCACCAATGAGATGATGAGAGAGATCTCTTTTGAGGTGATGGAGACCAGCGATGGTAAAAAGGTGGAGGTACCAAGTTTCAATCCCATCTTCATCATGGCAGATTCTGGCGCGAGGGGATCCAAAGACCAGATCAGGCAGCTTGCAGGTATGCGTGGCCTCATGGCGAAGCCTTCCGGTGAGATCATTGAAACACCTATCCAGGCCAACTTCCGCGAGGGTTTGAGTGTTCTGGAATACTTCATCTCCACCCATGGAGCGCGCAAAGGTCTTGCAGATACAGCCCTGAAGACAGCCAATTCAGGTTATCTTACAAGGCGTCTTGTGGATGTGGCCCAGGATTCTACCATCACCATGGAAGATTGCGGTACCATTGACGGGATCGAAATGGAACATCTCATGGAGGGTGGTG
>JALSKY010000048.1 GCA_026988585.1 Deltaproteobacteria bacterium | reverse complement strand
AAAAAAAACCTGATTGAAAGGAGACGAACAATGCAGATCGTAGGAGAAAGATGCAACATACTCAATCCAACCATTTTCAGTGCAGTAAAGGCCAGGGACAGGGAGGCACTCCTCTCTGTCGTGGAGCCTCAGGTCAGGGCAGGGGTGGATGCACTGGAGATAAATCTTGGTGTGTGCCGGCAGGCCTCTGAAAAATGGCTGCCCTGGACCATTGAAGAGATAAGGCGTATCAGTAACCTTCCCCTTTTCATGACAGCTGCCGAGGAGGCCCTGGCCCAGGGGCTGAAGGCTGCGGGAGACGGATGCTGGATCAATGGTGTTACAGCAGACACTGCCAGGCTCGAAAGCAGAATGGCGGCAGCAGAGTGCTTCAATGCCGGGATTGTGGTGATGCTGATACGGGATGGTTTTATGCCAGCTACTGCCGAAGAGATGGCCCTGCTGGCAGAAGATGTCCTGGAGCTTATAGAGAAGCGCGGTTTTCCTCTATACAAGGTGATCCTTGATCCTGTTCTGCGTCCCAGGGGAGATCTCTCAGGGGCTATCCTTGCCGGTGCTGTGCCTGATGTTACTCAACTCATGGATGCCATAGCCATTATTTCCAGGTTGAGGGAGGAGGGCGTAAGGACCTTGGTAGGGTTGAGCAACATCTCTCTGGGGCTTTCTATGGATTACAGGAGCAGCATCCATCAAAAGGTGCTTACAATGCTTGATCTGGCAGGTCTGGATACAGTAATACTAAATCCTGCAGATGATGCCCTGATGAAGCTTGCCCTTTCCATGAAGGGAAATGATGAAGGAATTTCTTCTATGGAAGCGGCCTTTGTCCATCCGGAATTGTCTGCTTGAATTCCATCATGTTATAAAAACAGATAAAAAGCCCTGTCAGGTTTGTCCTGCAGTTATCCAGGCCTTTTCATGATACTGCCATCTTTTTTGTGAAGAGTTTGACCCGAACAGTTTCCGGTCATCTGGAGTGGAATTAGGCATGGGAGAAGGTTTTCCTCCCATGCCATGAATCTGTTATCTACATGCCAAAGGCAGGCATTGCCTGTTTTGAGTAGCCTTCTGGAACCTGAAATAGAGTCGCATCCTGCTGGCCTGGTTTTATATTTTGCAGATAGATGGACATCCCTCCATCCATCTCTATCTTGAGGGCAATGTCAGCCCCCTCTGCAAGACATACGGTCCCTTTGCCACCTTCCATCTCATATTTGGTACACTTGATTCCCTCTACAGTGTCTGTTCCAATCTTCTTCATCTTTGCCTTCTGTTCCGTATCAACAACGCCCATCTCTTCGCTGGATTGTGAAGGCATTTCCATGTAGGTCTTTGTCATAGGATTGAGAAGCAATGTGACGCCTTTCTCTGTGAGCATGATGGAGACCATCTTGCCCATTGGTGTGTTCTGTTCAATACGCACCTTGCCTGGAGCGTAATATATCTTCTGTATCATCTTTCCTTGTCCAGGCATCTCCAAGACCTGATCTGCTGAGAACTCGGTTAGTTTGCTGTTCTGGCTGCTGTCACATGCTGTAAGAAAGAGGAGAAACGGAGAGAGTAGCAGTGCAAAGGCAAAAGAGATTGGATGGATGAAAATGTTTTTCGGAATCATGAATTTGCTCCTTTTTTTAGTGTTTTTGGGAAGGATATACAGTTACAAGAAATAATTTAAATAGATTGGAAACTCAAGAACTGATTCGTTTTTTTTGTAACAGATAATTTACCGTCTGGCTTGGAGACAGTTTCATGGAGGATGGCCCTGATCTGATATAGAATTCTTCGTTTTTGCCGATTTTTAGAAAGACAGGCTGCCTTGCAGGTTTACACTCTATTAGTAGAAGATTGCCCTTATCCGTATCCACCAGGTGGATCTGGATGAAATCCGAGAACTCCGCACCGATATGCTGGTTGATCAGGTTTTTTAGGTGCAGCAGACATCTGTCCGGGCTTTCAAAACCATCATGATCCAGACCAATAATCTTTCCATTATCATCTACTCCGATGAGCAGAGCCCCTCCGCTGGAGTTCAAAAAGGCTACGACAGCCTTGAGCCAGGCCAGTTCAATCTCTTTTCCATATTTTTTGGTCTTGAGATTCATTCTTACAGTGGATTTGAATTCGATTCCGGTTCCTTCCCCCATGTTCAGGTATTGGCTGATTCTCAACAGGGGATCTTTGGGAACAAGATTGTCAAGAAGAGTAAACAGACCAGATCTCCAAGCCAGGAACAGCACCAGGATACCTGCTCCTATGGCAATGATTATTTCATATAGATCCAATGAGAAAAGAGTCTGGCCAATAGGGCCCAGGAGATCTTTTTCCCTGATGGCCAGGCCCAGCCATATGACGCCGCTATCTGAAATTGGTTGTTGGGTAACGAGCCATCTCTCCCGGTTAAATTCTATGGAGATGTACTGTTTCTCTTTTGCTGCTTTTGCCCTCCATTTGTCACGGATTTCTGTCGCTATTTTGCTGTACCAGTCCTTGGGCAGGTCTTCCTCCTGGTCAGGAGATCTCCCGGGAAAGTAAAAATATCCTTTTCGTGGGTCAGTAAGGAAGAGGAGCTTGGTGCGGAGATCACTTCCCTGGGATAGAAGCCCTTCTATCCTGTCCATGGGAATATTTATGGCCAGAACCTTCAGGTTCTCAGGCCCTGTTTTGTTCTGCTCCGACCAGGAGATCGATACTGATACCCCTGGTCTGTCAAGAATGTCGAGTTTATATATTTTGGACCAAACAGGTCTCTCTTTTATATCAGGAAACCAGGGCTGCTGATCTGGATGGTAGATACCCTTTTCGATCCACTGCTCAAAAGGATGTTGGGCATCCTGCCATTTTGAAAAGATTAATTTGGCAGCGCCTCCTTTTTCAGGTCTGGTTATCATAGTGATGAAGGTGTCTCCACCGTTCTGGATGGATCCCTCCCTGGATAGAAGATAGGTGTTCCCATTCCCATCTGCCAAGATGATCCCACTGTAATCCTTTTGGTTTTTCAGTAGTGGGAAGAGTGTTCCGTTGAGCTGTCCTTCCCGGGTAATGTCTATTTTCGTCTCTCTATATTGATCTCGAAGGGTAAGTAACTGATTGGTGGTGAATGTTGCAAAGGTCCGGAGCCGTTCTACATCATCTGTGTTCAGGGCGTCCAGGATCTTTGAGGCCAAGTTGTCCTTGGCTCTAAAATATTTATAGGCATTGAGCCCCATTACTACTGAGACCATAGTAATGAGCAGAAGTATGACAGGTAGTAGCAGTTTTATATGGATATTGCGACGCATTAGAGTAATCAATAGCATAACCTCGGCGGCTGTAAAGGCAGAACAGATTACTGGTTGTCCGCCTCATCTCCTGTCTCATCAGATGAAAATTGCTGTGATACCTGAATTCCTACCAGTCTGGCCACGAGAACAGCCATGAAAAACTGGCCTATTACTGCCTCCATAGAGCACAATGCTGTAGCAAACCGTGTATTTGGCAATATGTCTCCGTAACCCAGGGTCGTTATTGTAACAAAGCTAAGATACTGAAATATATCCAACTGTGTCAAGGGAGGGGCTCCCATTTTGACAAGGTCTCCCTGGAAAGAACCGGGAGCGATATTCTCGAGAAGGGCAAACACAAGGGCCCATAACAATCCCAGAAATAGATACAGACAAAGTGTGGCTGATATCAGGCTGGAATCCACCCTTTTTGCCCTCATAATATGTTGTGAAAACATGAAGATGAGCAGGCCCAGATAGATGATCAAACATGAAGTGCTGATTTTTTGCGACAGATTTATAGGGCTCCAGAATGCTGCCCAGTACAGTAGTTGGGTGACTGCCATGAGTATAATGGTGATTCGGAAGAGTCGGCCTCTCTTGAGGCTTATGGTGTAGGCAGCAAAAAAGAGCATGATGCTCATGACTATTGAGATGATAACCCTGGTCAGGGGCATGACTTCTCTTAGTGCAGGCGCGATCAGCAGATATAAGAGCAGCCAGGTCAGGAGATTTTGAAAGCTGTATTTAGAAGTGATTTTCTCCAGCATGATTCCGGAGAATAAACTCTATGGGTAAAATTGCCAAGGAGAGTTCATTTTATCTGTTGCCGGAAATCC
>JALSKY010000047.1 GCA_026988585.1 Deltaproteobacteria bacterium | reverse complement strand
TACTCATGGACTGCCGCACCATCCAGGAACGGGACTTGAAAGATATCCCGAAAGTGATCATGGAAGGGGTGCAGAGACTTGGTCACGGCCTGGGATAGCAGCATTGAAAGACCGGGCATGGTAACCTATGGCCTGGAGATGTGGTCTGTTTGAACTTGTACAACCTGACAGGAGATCAAGTCAAGATGGAAACCAGGGCAAACCGGGTTGCCACACTTTGTGAAAAGGATCTGTTACGGCTATTTCCAGAGCAGATGAAGATCCTGAGGGAGATCATTCCCTTTGAGAAGGCAAGGTGTATCGCCGGGCCGGGAGAGAGTTGCTGCTCAAGACCAAGCGGCAATGATTCCGGCCTGGAGGCTGAAGGGAGAGATATAAAATCAGATCACATAGAACTTCTGCTGGACAGTCTGGATCTATCTGGAAGACAGAGACTTCGGGCAGAAGAGGCACTATCAGAGGGAAGGGGTTTCTGGGACAGGATAGGAGCAAGGGCCATCATACCAATAGCAGAGGGCAAGGACTCCATAGGATTGGTCATCCTGGAGGGCGTACCCCATGAAATCAGCCCGATAGAGGCTGAAAGGCTCCTGCCCCTCCTCTCCAGCCTGCTGACAGTCATGGGCAGGGAAAAAAAGCAGCGTCTGTTCTGTTCGGGAGAGGCAGGACTTCCTGAATATGTTGAAAAGATAGCTGTCACTGATCCTGACCAGTCTCTCATTCGAGTGGGATTCAAGGGCCGGGATATGGCCCGGTGGGATTGCTCCATCATGGAAACAACGGAAAAGAGGCTGAATACACTGTTTCAGACAGATGTTGAACCGGTCGGCCTGCTGCCGGACTCTGCCTGGTTTCTCTTAGAATCAGATCCCCTTCCTTCCCATAACTCCCTGGCCAATCTCATAGATACCCCCATAATACCTGGGTTCAGGACAGATTCCGTTATCATTCACAGATGTTGCTATTGGCCCATTATAGAACAACTTCCATGTTATTCAGGCAGCAATAGAGTACGCCTGCCCATGCTGCTCCATCTCTCCCGTACACTGGATACCAGAATAGTTTCTCCTGACATACTTAAGCAGATCCAAAAAGAGACCGGCGTTGACCTCCTTGCCTTTCCACTGCCTTCATCAGCCTTTGTACCCTCCCGAAAGGGTGTGGCCATAATGATCGGCCTGCCGCTTCAGGAAACAGACTCTAATGGGGCCGCAACAAACCGTGAAATTTTATCCACGCTACAAACTATCATAGCCGAAACCTTTTCCGGCGCACAGGGCATCCAGATCAACTCCGCCGGAGAAAGAGCGATATTCGCCTTCTTTCAATTACAGGGTTCTGACAGGGAGCCAGACCTGTTTTCCGGAAATATTCAAAAATTTCATCAGGCCCTGGGCCATGCAGTGGGTCAGGATGTTACTGCAGGCATTGCTCCTGCCTGGTATCCAGGGGTAACACCGCGTACAATGGCATCTGCTGCCTTCTGGGCACTGTGGCATGCCCGCCTGCTGGAAGAAAACAGCGGCACCTCTGGTGAGATGGCCACATTCGACCACCTGACCATGAATGTGAAAGGGGATGTTCTGGTTGGATGGGGTGATATGAAGTCAGGAATCCGGGCATACAGGGCAGGAGTCAGGATCAACCCCCGTGAGATAAACCTGAAAAACAGCCTGGGTGTCTGCCTTGCAGCATCTGGCAGAAAGGCAGAGGCCTGGAAGATATTCCAGAAGGTGCTGGATCAGGAGCCGGAAAATTACTTTGCCCTCTACAACCTGTCCGGGCTGCAGGAGGCCCGGGGAGAGCTGGAATCTGCAAGGGAAAGCATATCCAGGGCACTCCGGTCCAACCCTGATGATCAGGCAGGAAGGCTTCGCCTGGCGCAGATCCAGCTCAGCATGGGAGAAGGCAGGCATGCCATTGAGATCTGCTATGATATGCTTGGAACAACTCCTATAGAAAAATCCCCGCTGTTAATCCTCAACCTGTTGGGCAGGGCACTACTCCTCCAGGGAGAATGGCCTGAGGCACGTAAGATATTTCGGGCCATTCTGAAACGAAGAGGCCGGGATCCCCATGCTCTGATCAATCTGGCAAAGGGCTATGTGGAGTTTGAAAGAGACAGGAGAACTGCCCAACGCCTGATAGAATCTATCAAGGGAGCTGCGATACCAGAGAGCCTGCAGGGAGATTACAGGGACTTATACCTTTCTCTCACGCAGGAGAACATCCCCATTGAGGATGGCCGTCAGGAAGAAAACTGTATATCAACCAGCAGTCTGCACCGGTTAGAGGGTGTAAAGAGCGACTGAGACCAAAATAAAACCAAAAGGATAAAAACAGATGAAAACCTGTGATCTTCATACCCACTCCACTGCTTCCGACGGATCTGATACCCCGTCAGAGCTGATTCACCTGGCAAAGGAGGCTGATCTTGCTGCCATTGCCCTTTCAGATCACGATACTGTCGATGGACTCGTTGAGGCAGAAAGGGAGGCCAGGTCCATTGGCATGGAGTTCATTCCTGCAGTGGAGCTGAGCTGCCAGTTCCACAAGGGCAACATGCACCTCCTTGGCTACTACATCGATATGAAGGACCAGGAGTTTCTCAAGGTGCTGGCACGGGTCCAGGCAGCCAGGGCGGAAAGAAATCCGAAGATTCTTGCCAAGCTCCAGGAGCTCGGCATCTCCATAACAATGGAAGAGCTGAAGGAGATGGCATCAGGAGGACAGATCGGCAGACCTCACATAGCCAGGGCACTGGTGAAAAAGGGGGCGGTCAGGGATGTTGGCCAGGCCTTTGAAAAATATCTCAAACGTGGCGGAAAGGCGTATGCGCCCAAGAGCATACTCTCGCCGGCAGAGGCCATTTCAGCTGTGCTCAAGGCTGGGGGCATTCCGGTACTGGCCCATCCCTTTTCCCTGAAGGCTGACACCACAGAAGAGCTCCAGTCCATAATCATAGACCTGAAATCCAAAGGTCTTCAGGGTGTAGAGTGCATTTACAGTGAACACTCCCCGGAATTTACTCAACAGCTCATACAGATTACCCGCGCCCTTGACCTGGCAGTAACAGGGGGCAGTGACTACCACGGCAAGGCCAAGCCCTATATCAAACTGGGCAGAGGCAAGGGCAGCCTGACAATCCCTTACAGTTGCGTTGAGGAGCTGAAGGCTATCAGAGATGAAAGATCCTGATATAATAGTGAACCCAAGAGATAAGGCCGTGTCCTGCCTCAGGCTCCTGCTCTGTCTGCTGTTTCTGCTGCTCATCTCTTCCCCGTCTCCCGCCCTGTCTGACAAGCCCAATGGGGAGTCGCCATCTTATGGAGATGCCCTGATATCAGGTTCCATTAGCGATGCCACCAATCTGATTCCCATGCTCTCTTCAGACGCCACATCCCACCAGATTGCCGGTCTGATCTACAACGGGCTTGTGAAATATGACAAGGACCTCAACCTGGTAGGGGATCTGGCAGAATCCTGGACCATCGAGGATGGAGGCAAGCTCATAACCTTTCACCTGAGAAAGGGGGTGAAGTGGGAAGACGGCTTCCCCTTTACTTCGGAAGACGTACTGTTCGGGTTCAACACCATAACGGATCCAAAGACCCCTACGGCCTATGCTGGAGACTTTATGGAGGTGGAGAAGGCTGAGGCCCCCGATCCGTACACATTCAAGGTGCGCTACAAGGAGCCATTTGCCCCAGCCCTGAGCTCCTGGGGAAATATCGTCATCCTGCCCAAACACCTGCTTCAGGGCAAGGATATTACCAAGAGTCCACTGGCCAGGAGACCGGTGGGCCTTGGCCCCTTCAGGCTCAAGGAGTGGAAGACGCAGCAGCAGATCGTGCTGGAGGCCAACCCCGGCTATTTTGAAGGACGCCCATTTCTCGATGAATACATTATGAGAATAATCCCGGATCCGGCCACCATGTTTCTTGAATTGAAGGCCGGTGGGCTGGACTGGATGGGCCTCTCACCTGTCCAGTACAAGAGGCAGACCAATACCGATTTCTTCAAAAAGAACTTCCGAAAATACAAATATCTCTCCTTCTCCTACACCTATCTCGGATATAATCTCAGACATCCGATCTTCAGG
>JALSKY010000046.1 GCA_026988585.1 Deltaproteobacteria bacterium | reverse complement strand
CATCTCTTCCTCCATTGATTCCTTCTGTTAGTACTTCTCTCTGTAGAATTTAACTGCCATACGCAGGATAAAATCATCATCTCTTTTTACCATGACTCATAAAAAGCAGGAAGTAGTGTTGATGAATATAAGTAGTGCATGGCAAAAACCATATTCTCCCGAGTTGTGCAGTTCAAAGGTCTTAAGAAGGCAGGTTTGTACGCCCTTTGCCCATATTTTCGCCGAACTTGTGAGCTGCATAATCCGGGATTATGCTAACAGAAGAGCATCATTAGTAGATAATAACGGTATCTTAGCAACCAGGCTTGATTTTTATCTATAAAATTTCACAATATCATGCAGCTGTTGCCCATACGTTTCTGGTGAAAATGGATAAGTAACGGCTGATAAACAGCTTCTATTTTTGGGAGTCATATTTTGGAAAATTGGCCTATAGGTATATTTGATTCAGGAGTTGGTGGGTTAACTGTGGTGCGGGAGATAAAGCGTATGCTGCCACGCGCCCCCATCATATATTTTGGTGATACAGCCCGTACTCCATACGGCATCAAGAGCAGGAAGACACTGATACGTTATGCAATAGAGGATGCAGACTTTCTGATCTCAAAAGGTGCCAGAATCATAGTCATTGCATGTCACAGTGCAGCCAGCACTGCCACTGCAGAACTCAGGAGATATCTGGATCTTCCAGTGTTTGAGGTTGTCTCTCCATCTGTTACGCAGGCATGTGCCATAACCAGGAATGGCAGGATAGGTATAATGGGGACCAGGGCTACAGTGGCCAGTGGGGTATATCCCGAACTGATACCAGCCAAGCTTCCTTCAGCAACTGTGGTCCAGCAGGCATGTCCTCTGCTGGTGCCCCTGGTAGAGGAGGGGTGGCTCAAGAGAAGAGAGACAAGGATGATCGTAAAGGGATACCTGCGTCCCCTCAAAAACCAGGGAGTTGACACACTTGTATTGGGGTGCACACATTATCCACTGCTAAAACCAATAATAACTGCAAAGGCAGGGCGAAAAATCAGGGTGGTGGACCCATCAGAAGAGGTGGCCAAATCTGTCCGGGAGTTCATCCTTGGAATGGGTGGAGAAATGGATTTTCACAGAGAAACGTCATCAACAGGAGAGAAAAGGGACAGGTTTTATCTCTCAGACCTTGCCCCTCACACAGCAGAGATAGTAAAGAGATTTCTCGGTGAGCAGGTGGTTCTCGAGGAGGTGATTGTCTGATCCCCTTTTTTGTCATTTTTTATCCGGTTACCATCGCTCTTACCAGTTCCAGGTCTCTCGGTGTATCCACCTCTGGCGGGGCTTGCGCAACCACTACCACTCCGATGGAATAGCCGTTCTCTAAGGCCCGGAGCTGTTCCAGCTTTTCGGCTTGTTCCAGCCTGCCTGGCGGCAAGGAGGTGAACAATCTCACAAAGTCACGTCTGTAACAGTAGAGACCGAGATGTCTCAGGTATCCGGTTTCCAGGCTGCCATCTCTGTTATAGGGGATGGCTGCCCTTGAAAAATATAGGGCAGTGGAATCTGCTGCAAGTACCACCTTCACCCGGTTGGGATCGTCAATATCCTCAGTTAAGGGACAGGCCACTGTAGCCATGTTGAGATCAGGCCTGTCCGACATCAGCTTGATCATGGCAGATACTGCCTCTGCCTCCACAAGGGGCTGGTCTCCCTGTATATTGACTACGATGGTATCATCCGGATAGTCCAGGAGATCACAGGCCTCTGCAATCCTGTCGCTACCTGATGGATGGTGTTCAGAGGTCATGACTGCATGAAATCCTGCCGCCTCTACTACCTGTTTGATTTCAGGGTGATCTGTAGCCACAACAATCTCATTGAGCTCCGCCACCTGGCTGGCCCTTTGAGCTACCCTGACCACCATAGGTACCCCATCTATATCCATAAGGGCCTTTCCCGGAAGCCTGGTGGAGCCAAATCTCGCCGGGATTACTGCTACAGCTCTTGGTGCCATCACCTGTCCTGCTCCTCCTTTTCTGAATCTATTTTGCCCCTCTTCAACTGGATCATCCTGTTGTAAATGGCAGTTTTCGACACACCCGTTGCCATGGCCAGGTCATTGGCAAGGTTCTTGATACCAGGCTTGAACCGGGTATCCCCTTCATCCTGAGTTATCACCATCTCTATGATCCTTTCTAAATGGGCAGGTATGGCATGGGCGTCTCTATCATCCTTGTCTGCTCCCGGCATGAGGATCAGGGTGATTTCTCCCTTTACACCGCTGTTGCGGATCTGGTTGCAGAGTTCCTCTGCACTGGTCCAGCGATACTCTTCGTGGATTTTTGTCATCTCCCTTGCAAAGAAGATCCTGATGTCTCCGAGGATTTTCACTATCATGTCCAGGAGTTTCAGCAACCTGTGTGGAGATTCATAGAGCATTACAGGCAGGTTGCAGGAGGCAAGCTGTTTTAGACAGGATGCCCTTTGAGAGTGGCCCTGTGGAAGAAAGCCCTGAAAGATGAATCTGCCATCCTTGAGACCTGAAGCTGAGATGGCACAGGCAACAGCACTCACTCCAGGGATAGGAATTACAGGGTACCCTGCTGCCCTTACCTTGTTGACCACCTCTGCACCCGGGTCCGAAAGGAGAGGTGTGCCTGCATCCGAGAGCAAGGCTACGGATTGACCGTTATCCAACATTGAGAGTATGGTGGTGGCTGCCTTCCGTTCATTGTGTTCATGGCATGGAATCATCTTTTTGCGGATACCGAGATGGCTCAGGAGCTTTTTTGTAATGCGTGTGTCCTCAGCAGCTACTGCATCTACTGCCTCTATGGTCTCTTTTGCCCTGAAGGTGAGATCCCCAAGATTTCCTATTGGCGTGCCAACTATATAGAGACAGGGGCCTTTTCCGGTGCTCATTTCTCCCTGGCCTGTTTCCTCACCAGCAGAATACGCTGGACCGTTGTGAAATAAGAGAGTATTGCAATAGCTGTCAGGACAGGCAGGTATAGCTTGAAGAGCAGGGCAAAAATGAAGAGCAGAAACCTCTCGAATCTGGTCAGCAGCCCTCCATCACATTTGAAGCCCATGGCCTCTGCCCTGGCCCTGGTGTAACTCACCATGAGAGAGCCGGTAAGGGCTGCAAAGGCAATGAGACCAAGAAGAAGAGATTCCTCATGAAATCTCTGGAAATAGGCTATCAATGCCCCATACATGATGATCTCTTCAATCCTGTCCACAGTGGAATCCAGAAAGGCTCCGAAGGGTGTTTCCTGCCCGGTATTCCGGGCAAGGGTTCCGTCCACCACGTCCAAGGGGGCAAAGATGATCAGCATTACTGCTGCAGCGATGTTGTTGCCGTTCCACAGGAGCCAGGCCACTATCAGATAGGGGACTATCCCTGCAATGGTAATCATGTTGGGGGTAATACCCATGGCAGCAAACCTGGCAGCAAACCAGTTTATGAGAGGTGCTGCCAGGCGGCGGCAGCCGTTACTGAATCCCTTTGCCATATCTGTTCCTTTTCTATTTCCCTTCTATCTCTTGCATCACGGCAAGACATCTCGGACATATAACTGAATCCTGATAATCAGCAGGTTCAGTGGTCCAGGTCCAGCATCGTTCACACTTTTTTCCTTCAGCAGATGCTACTGCAACCTTGAGTCCCGGTATCTCCTCACCCTCCCAAATATCCGATCCTGAAGGCTCTGAAACTATATGTAACTGGGATACAATAGTGATGGTTTTAAGGATCTCGGAAAGGCGCTGAAGATCCTTTTCATAACTCAACAGAGACTGGAGATGCTCCTCTGGTATTTTGACATCTACCCTGGCATCCAGGGCAAGTCCGATCCTTTTCTCTCTGCGGGCCAGCTCAAGGGCCTTGGTGATCTCACCTCTAACAGGCCAGATACTGTTCCAGAACTGCTCCTCATCTTTTGTGATGGAGTAGGTCCCTGTTTCCGGCAGCGATGTCATGAAGACAGAACCAGCGTCTTCGCCCATGAGGTGACCCCAGGCCTCTTCTGCTGTAAAGGAGAGTACAGGAGCCAATATCTTTATGAGGCCTTGTGCAACATAATAGATAGCCGTCTGGGCAGATCTCCTGTTTTTTCCATCTCTTGTTTCACAATAGAG
>JALSKY010000045.1 GCA_026988585.1 Deltaproteobacteria bacterium | reverse complement strand
ATTGGCATACCATTTATGCCATGTCTTTACAGGAAATGATCTGTAAAAAGATGCGTTGAGTTCCACAGTATCGAACTGTTCAGCATAGGCCTGGAGGAACTGACGTTCCGGCATATCCTCAGGATAGATGATCCCTCTGAATGTCTGATAATTCCAGCCACTGGTCCCAACATGGATCTTCATGATATATCATCCTTTCATCAGTGCAGTGGTAATCGGTTTGTCTTGTACTCTATCTATCTCCTTTCCATCTTTCCAGGAGTTTGGCCCTTGACTAACCAGAGAAAAGGTGTTAATCGAATGGCTCCTGAGTTAGGGCTATTCATCAGTCGGGACGTGGCGCAGTCTGGCAGCGCACCTGAATGGGGTTCAGGGGGTCGGAGGTTCAAATCCTCTCGTCCCGACCATCTGCTTTTTTGAAATATGCTGGTCTGCAACCGATAATCAATCCGTTAAATCTGATATTGACATTTTCGCCTTTCATTCTATATTTATTGCACAGTCTGTCCTGGCGGATTAGAGTCTCTGCCTGGCAGATTTTTTGTTTCAGCCGGGTTTTGTTAAAGAAGCGGGTGTAGCTCAGTTGGTAGAGTACAAGCTTCCCAAGCTTGGGGTCGCGGGTTCGAAGCCCGTCGCCCGCTCCATCCCTTTTTGAGGTTTGACTGCCTGTGGCCAGATATCATGAGGATCTGGTGATCTGGTCCAAGGCAGTGCTTACTTCGATGAGTGGAGGTATATTTATATCTTTATCTCTGGTGAAGTGGGCTCTGCCCACTTTTTTTTTGGTTTTTTTTCGGGTGTTATGCAGAAAGAACGACAAAATGTCCAAATAGAGACAGTAAGACGGCTGGTTGAAGATTTCATTGTTCATGAGGGCATGGAACTGGTTCTCGTTGAGATGGCTACCGGGCCCCAGGGTAGAATTCTGAGACTTGTGATAGACAAACCCGGAGGGGTTACTTTGGATGATTGTGTCCATGTGAGCAGAACTGTAAGTGATATACTGGATGTTCACGATCCTATACCAGAATCCTACAACCTTGAAGTAACATCTCCTGGAATCAACCGTCCTCTGGTAGGATTGTCTGATTATGAGCGTTTTGCCGGAGAGAGGGTGGTCCTGAAGACCAGACAGCCTTTTCAGTCTCGCAAGAGGTTCAAGGGAATATTGAGAAGGGTCGAGGATGGTGCAGTGGTGGTGGAGACCATGGAAGATACCTATGCAATCCCTTTTGATATTATAGCCAAGGGCAGACTGGATAAAATATAAGTTGAGATGGATGGGAAAAGAAGATGGATGCTGGACTCAAGAGAATAATTGATCAGGTTAGCCGGGAGAAGGGGCTTGAAAAGAGGGTTCTCGTGGAGGCCCTTGAGGAGGCGATTGAATCTGCAGTAAGGAAGCGTTTTGGCCCCAGAATGGAGGTCGAAGTGCAGTATGACGATGCTACCGGCAACCTGCAGGTGTATCAATTCAGGACCGTTGTACAGGATGTAAAGGACCCCAATCTTGAGATCTCTCTCGAGGAGGCAAGGGGGCTGGATCCTGATGCAGAGATAGGAGACAGCATTGGAACCGCCATGGAGATTGAGACTCTGGGAAGGATTGCAGCCCAATCAGCCCGTCAGGTCATTATTCAGAAGATGAAATCTGCCGAGCGTGATCTCATATATGATGAGTTCAAGGATCGGGAAGAGGAGATAGTTAACGGGATAGTCCAGCGGTTCGAGAGGGGCAGTGTCATAGTCAATCTTGGCAGGTCAGAGGCCATTCTGCCTTCTGCAGAGCAGATTCCTACAGAGAGTTATCGCCGGGGCGATCGTGTGCGAGCCATGATAATTGAGGTCAGGAAGACGCAGCGCGATACCCAGATAATACTCTCAAGGACCCATCCGGAATTTCTGAAGAAGCTTTTTGAGATAGAGGTGCCGGAGATAGCCGACGGAATCGTTCAGATCATGGGAGTAGCCAGGGAACCTGGCAGCAGATCTAAGATTGCAGTGAGTTCAAGTGATATGGACGTGGATCCTGTCGGGGCATGCGTAGGTATGAGAGGTTCCAGAGTCCAGGCCATAGTCCAGGAGTTGAGAGGGGAGAAGATAGACATTGTTCCATGGAGCCCTGATCCAGCCAGGTTTGTCTATAATGCCCTGGCACCGGCGGAGTGTACCCAGGTCACTGTGGATGAGGCAAATGAGACCCTTGAGGTGATCGTTCCTGATGATCAGTTGTCCCTTGCCATTGGCCGCCAGGGGCAGAATGTGCGTCTTGCAGCAAGACTTATGGGATGGAAGATAGATGTCAAGAGCGAAACCAGGTTCAGGAACAGCCAGGATCCCAACTATCAAGCAATGTTGAAATATCTCGATATGAGTGAAAATATAGCGGATCATCTCTTCAAGAAGGGCATCAAGACTATTGCTCAGCTTGCTGAGGCAGATCCGGACGAGCTTCGCAAGGATGCGATCCCGTTTGTTCAGGCAGCAAGAGATCTGCTGGAGGAACATCCAGAACTGGCTGAGATTGCAGAAAATGAGGAGCTGGTGGATTATGGGGCGGATGAGGAGCAGGATGAGGCTGTTGCTGAAGTGATGGAGGCAGAAGGTCTTGAAGATCTGCAGGAGGATAGTGTTGAGCGGGAAAGGCCCTCTGTATCAGATGAGTCTCAGGAACCTCTTGGGCAGCAGGAGGCTGAAGATGGAGCCATGGAGTCCAGTGAGGATCGCATTGCTGAGGTCTTGCCGGACAAGACCCCTGTCGGATAAGGCCATGCGTGCAGAGGTTTGTTTGAGTTCCTTTATCCGGTAAGGGGGCACAGGGATATAGAAGAAGATATCAGACATATTCCCATCAGAACCTGTATCTTTTGCAGGCGGAAGAGGCCAAAACATCTCCTTTTCAGGATAGTTGTACAGAATGGAAAGATCGTTTTGGACCCTATGCTGGAAATGGCGGGAAGAGGTGCATATCTCTGTAAAGATGGATGTTTTCAAAAGGCGATATTGCAGGAAGAGCGGTTGAAGCAGCTGCTTTCCAGGGCTTTCAAAAAGAACTTAGGGAACTTGGATTTTCGGGGGTTAATAGAGAGTAATGGCAAAAATCAGAGTACATGAGCTGGCTAAGGAATTTGGGCTTTCCAGCAAGGAGATGGCCAGTCGTATCAAAGAGATGGGTTATCCCATCAAGAACTACATGAGCACCCTGGAGGACTATGAGATTGAGGATATCAGAAAGCGTCTCAGGGAGGAAGGCTCAACTGCTGGAGCTCAACAGGAGAGAGAGAAGGCTCCTGAATCCAAGGTAGTTATCAGGAAGAAAAAGCCCAAGGTAAAGATAAAAAAAATATTGATCAAGAAATCCGGGGATTCCAAGGTGGCTGTAATGCCTGATGCTGATCAGCGGGACAACACCATGGAGTCTGCTGCGGCCTCTGAAGCAGAAGAGTCCCTGTCCGCCAGGCAGAGGGCAGAGCAGCAACCTTTTGATGAGTCTCTGTCTGAACCAGCGGAGGGTATGGAATCGCCGGAGGAGAAGGTCTCTGCTCCTGAGGAGGCAGAGGAGCAAAAGGATGCTGCCAAGAGAACTTCTAGAACTCCTAAGGTAGAGGTCAAAATCATTAAAAGGCCTGAACCTGAACCTGAACCTGAACCCGAAACGGAAATAGAACCAGCAGCTCCAGTACCACCTGTCAGTGATGGGCAGGTCCCTGGACATGAACAGCCTGAACTTGATGAAACAGCCGGATCCGAGTTGGCTGAAAAGGAAGGCACTCTGCAAGAAGAGAGCTCTGAAGAGACGGTTGAGGAGGCAGGAGTTGCAGAGGAGGGTTCGTCTCAGGTGGCAGAGGAAACTGCTGTTCAGGTATCTGAAAGCGAGGGTGTTGAAGAGAGTTCTGCCCAGGAGACTGCCCCGGAGGAAGAGACCAAACCGCTGCCTGTTGAAAAGCAGGAGGTCAGGGAGAAGGAGAAGGCCAAGCCAAAGCCTAAAGAGGGTAAGTCCCTGGTGAAGATTGTTGACAGAAAGATTGATCTGTCTGCATTGAAAAAGACGACGACATTCAAGGGAAGGTCGAAAAGGCCGGGGAGGCCTGCAGGAGCAGCTCCTAAGAAAAAGGCCCCTGCAAGAGATGTTTTACCTGAAACAGGTGCT
>JALSKY010000044.1 GCA_026988585.1 Deltaproteobacteria bacterium | reverse complement strand
GCAGTGGAGAGAGCTGCTGCCAAACCTCCTGCTGCAACCAGTCCTACAACCCAGGGTGGCAGGTTTGCAATCTCGGGATTTGCCAAGACCATGATATCCCTGTCAACATAGAGTTCGTTGGGACTCTCAGTGGGCTTGTTGATGACGATCCTCTCGCCATGTGGTCCGGTTTTATCAGAAAACTTGGGTTTGCCCACAAAGGCCTTGCCTGCACGATACTGGATTATCCCATCACTGTTCTTGTCCACCCAGGCCAGAAGTCCGGTCTTTTCCCAGTTCTTGAACCAGGTAGGGGCCTCTACATATGGCTTGTCATTGATGGTATCAAGCATGTTGTAGCGGGCAAAGGCTGCCACTGCCGGAGCTGTGGTATAAAGGATGGAGATGAAGAGCAGGGCATATCCAGCACTGAGACGAGCTGCTCTCACGCCTGGAACAGTATAAAACCTGATAATGACGTGGGGCAGGCCAGCAGTCCCTACCATCAGGGCACAGGTGATGCAGAATACATCTATCATGGACTTGGCCCCTGGCTGGGTGTACGCAGTGAACCCAAGTTCTTTATTGAGATAATCCAGGGTGTCAAGAAGATATTTGCCTGCAAACTGCCCTTCCTGAATCTGGGAACCAAAACCGATCTGGGGGATAGGGGTCCCGGTAATCTTCATTGAGATAAACACTGCAGGGATAATATAGGCAACAATAAGCACACAGAACTGGGCCACCTGGGTCCATGTAATCCCTTTCATTCCACCAAGTGCAGCGTAGAAGAAGACTATGGCCATACCGATAACCACGCCTGTCTCAACAGGAACCTCGAGAAACCGGCTGAAAACAATGCCAACACCCCTCATCTGACCACAGACATAAGTAAGAGAAACAAATATGGCACAGATCAGGGCCACTATCCTTGCAGTATTGGAATAGTATCTGTCACCCACAAAATCAGGAACTGTATATTTCCCAAACTTCCTGAGATATGGGGCAAGAAGCAGGGCAAGAAGCACATAGCCACCTGTCCATCCCATAAGATATATTGACCCGGCATATCCGAGAAAGGAGATCAACCCGGCCATGGAAATGAATGATGCCGCACTCATCCAGTCCGCAGCAGTAGCCATCCCGTTTGCCAGAGGAGGCACTCCCCCGCCGGCCACATAAAATCCCTTTGTATCCTTAACCCTGGAGATCCAGGCAATAAAGATGTAGAGGCTGAAGGTGAGCCCCACCATTATATAAGTCCAGGTAAGTATCGACATTCTGCTCCTCCCTTTTTATCCTTTTGAAATGGCAACAATTTTATTCGTGAACGTCATATTCCCTGTCCAGCTTATTCATGTAAAAATAGTAAACAAATATGAGGGCTACAAACACATAGATGGAACCCTGTTGAGCAAACCAGAACCCAAGAGGAAAACCGGCCACCTTGATTCCATTCAGAAAATCAACAAAAATAATGGAGCACCCGAATGATACAAGTGCCCAGATTGCCAGAAGAAAAGAGACAAACATAACATTTTTTCTCCAGTATTCCCTAAGATCTTTGCCCATTTTCTACCCCCTAATTGGTTGATTTTTGTAATCAAAATAATAGACTATTATATCTTCGTCAATCGATTGACAAAAAAAGAGGGGGCTTAAAGCAATAATGTACGACGCAAAAGGGTTCAGGCTGGCAACATTCAATGCAAACGGGATACGGGCAAGAGTTCCTATCATCCTGAGATGGTTAGAGAAGAACAGAGTGGACTGCCTGTGCATCCAGGAGACAAAAGTCCAGGATCAGGATTTTCCTGAATCACCGTTCACTGAAGCAGGCCTCAATCTGGCTTACAGGGGACAGAAGGCATATAATGGAGTTGCCATCATATCCCCACATGAGATCCGGGAGGTAAAATTCGGATTTGGAGATGGAAAACATCTGGATGACGATGAGACAAGGCTGGTACGTGCCTCCATCCAGGGAATTGAGATAATAAATGCCTATGTTCCCCAGGGACGGGCCATTGATCACCCCAATTATGAAAAAAAATTGCGTTGGTTCCAGAGACTCAAAGAACTGCTGTCCCGGGACTACTCCCTGGAGATGGACCTGGCCCTGTGCGGGGACCTAAATGTAGCCCCTGAGCCTATCGACCTGTATGCCCCGGAGCGCAAGGAAGATCATGTATGTTATCACCGAGCAGTGCGCCAGGCCTTTCAGGAACTTATAGAATGGGGCCTCACAGACCTGTTCAGGAGATTCCATCCGGATGAACCCAAACAGTACACCTATTATGATTACAGGATTCCCAAGGCAGTAGATAGAGGTCTTGGCTGGAGAATAGATCATATACTGACCACACCGCCGCTCACCGGCCGGGCCAGGGATTGCTGGATAGACATGGAGCCGAGAAGATGGGAAAAACCGTCTGATCACACATTTCTAATGGCTGAGTTTGAATAATATGCAACTCAGAATAGCTTGAAGCGATAACTCTACAAGAGATCACTCAGGCAAACAAAAAACTTTCAGGATAGTTTGCCTGATCCCTCTTTACGGGAAACCACCTCCTGCAGCACTTGCCAACCCCTGTTCACAGAGTTTAGACACCAGAGATCCCTCAAAAAAATCTCCTTTTCATGGTTAATACGCCAACTTTCTTCAGGGAGCTCATCTATCTTTCTTCTCATCTCGTGCAGGGAGACAGCCACTGTCACCGACACATTCAGGCTTTCAACAAAACCGTGCAGAGGAATATAAAAGGTTCCGTGAGTCATATCCCGGAGTTCCTGATGCAACCCCTCCAGTTCTCTGCCAAAGACCAGGGCCAGGGGTTGCCCAGGCTCAACAGGGATCTCCGTCAAGGGATAGGCAGGCCGACTGCTGCCGCCCATGGGTTGCGCCTTGTCTGGAGGATCTGCGGCAAGAATGACCCTCCCCTCCCCTTCCAGGTGAGAGATGCAGGCCTCAAAGGAGTTGTGATGAACAATGGTAATCCACTGTTGAGTACCCAGGGCTATCCCCTTATGAGGCCTGAATGGAGTTATGTTTTCAATCACATGCAGTTCCTGAAAGCCAAAGGCGTCCATGGTCCGGACCACAGCACTCATGTTGTGCTCATGATATAGATTGTCCAGGACCACACAAACCCTGTCAGTCCGCCTGGAAAGGACATCGTCTATCCTCTGAAGCCTCTCCTGGGTCAAGTAAGGAGACAGAAACCTGTGAACATCTCCAGGGGAGAGCCCCATGGAAACAAACCTATCTGCAAACTCCGCCGAATCTTTACAAGGTTTCATCTCTGCCACTTCAAAAGAGTTTATTCTCACAAGCACCCAGCTACAGGCCAACTAACGGATATATCCCAACAATATTTTCATGCAACTGAGACAAACACAGGAGGAATAGGCTGTCCAGATCACCCTATCTCCCAATTACCTCCTGCTCGTACAGGGTTTGGGCATCCTGGACCATCTTATCTATGATATGGAGTCCCTGAAGCCAGAAATTTTCATCCCGAAGGTCTATACCAAAGGGTTTCATAAGCTCGTAAGGCGTCCGGCTGCCTCCAGAGGCCAGTAACTCCATATAGTTCTTAACGAAATCGTCCCCTTCCTCCTGATAGGTGGCATATAGGGAAAGGACAAGCAACTCACCAAAGGCGTAGGCATAGACATATCCAGGCACATGAAGGAAATGGCTGATATATGACCACCATATCCCGTAATCATCAGTAAGGGTGACGCTCTCTCCAAACATCTCCCTCTGTGTATTCATCCAGAAGACAGAAAACTCTTCCGAGGAGAGTTCACCCTGTTCCCGCCTCCGGTTGTGAATCGCATCCTCAAACCTGTTCATGGCTATCTGCCTGAATACAGTTGCAAAGATGGACTCTATCTTTGAGCATAAAAACCCGAGTCTCTCCCTTGGATCATTCAAAGTAGCCAGGATATCCTGGAATACCAGCATCTCACCAAAGACAGACGCAGTCTCTGCCAGGGTCAGGGGTGTATCACTGTTGAAGAGCCCTTGCCTGGCAGCAAGCACCTGGTGCACGCCATGACCAAGCTCATGAGCCAGGGTCTCCACGTCACGCAGTGTTCCAGTATAGTTGAGCAGAACATAGGGGTGTACAGAAGGGGCAACAGGATGGGCAAAGGCGCCGCTGACCTTGCCAGGCACTACTGGCGCATGGATCCAGGAATCCATGAAAAATCTCTCGGCAATAGCTGCCATTTCAGGAGAAAAACGGGAGTAAGCATCTATAACCATCTCCCTGGCCTGTTTCCATTCTACCTTTCTGTCCGGCAACCAGGGAAGAGGGGCATAGCGGTCATAATCATAGAGCTGATCCATGCCCAGGATATCCCTCTTCAGGCTGTAATAACGCTCTACTGTAGCATAGTTAGATGTTACCGAATGAATAAGGGTATCTACCGTCTCATCATCCAACTCATTGGCAAGGTTCATGGAGCTGATCCATTTGGGATAGCTCCGCAGCCTGTCCTGAATCATCTTGTCTGCCAGCACGGTATTAAAGGTGTGGGTTACTATGTGAAGATCCTTGCGAAGGCCCTCTGTCAACTCACTAGCTGCCTTTTTTCTGATCTGGCGATCCGGATTATAGAGATCAGTTAGCACCTCTTCCTGAGTTCGCTTTCTCTCCCCATACCGATGGAAAGCCAGCACCTTGTCAAAGAGATTGACCCAACTGGATCGGCCTACAGGTGACAACTCTATCAGAAGCCTCTCCTCTATCTCGCTCAGGAGATGAGGCCTGTAGCGGCGCATGGCAGTGAGATAATGGCGGAAATGGGCCAGCACAGGCTGGTCAAGAAGCTGTTCGGCCCTTTCATCTTCAACCTTTGCCCACTCAAGTTCAAAAAAGACCAGTTCCTTCTCCACCTGACTGCCGAACTCCCTTACCTTCTGTAGAAAGGCCCCGGCCTCTGGATCTTCTGCATTGGTGGAAAAGTTCAGATATGCAAAGGCCCCGATCTTTGCCAGTTCCTCTGACAGATTTTCAAGGCTCTCTACAACAGCCTTCAACTCAGAGGCGGACAGATCCGCCACCCTGCCTGCATACTCCTCCCTGAGCCTTCTGGCACTCTCCAGACTATGATCCATAATCTTCCTGATGGCTGCATCATCCGGAGATGCAAAAAGGTCTTCAAGTCTCCAAACTACCTCGCTGGTACCAAGCTGTTGATTTATATCCTTTTCTGTTTTCTCCATATCTTCTGCACCTTTCTGTTTGATCATGGCTCAACGCTGCAACAATTACGGATTATTTTTTAATCCATGGGATTTTTCTATGCACTCCTGCAAAGCCCTCATTTGCCTGGTCCATCTGTCACCAACAGGAATTATCTCCACCTGCCTTATACCTGTTTCATCTGTCTCTCCAGTAAAATCAAGATGAAAACGGAGCCGCAACCCATGTGTGACAACACCATCTTGTAGATACTCTGCCCACTCCACTGCTACAAGATCGGCCTCATCCATGAGTTCCTGGATGCCTGTATCGTAGATATCTGCACCAGGCCCCAACCTGTAGAGATCTGCATGAACCAAGACAAACCGCTGGGCCATGTCTTCCGGATCAGGGCTGCCCATGCCCGGCGAACCGGAGAGATATCTATGCACTAGACCAAAGGTGGGGCTGGTCACTTCCCTTGGATCGATTCCGCAAAGAGATGCCAGGACCTTGACAAAAGTGGTCTTGCCTGCCCCGAGATCACCCTCCAGGAGGAAGATATCCCCTGGCTGAGCCAATGTACGAATACATTCAGCCAGACTGGTAAGGGATTGGATGGATGTGATGTCACAGGTCAACATAGATTCCTGAACTCCTCTCACTGAACAAGGCGTCTCTCCATCAATCTTATGGCCAGCAAGAGAAATAACAGAGTGTAACCTAAAAGAAACAGGAGATCAAAGAGAAGGTCGCTGCTCAATCTGCCATAAGCAAGCCCTCTGGAGATATTGACCACACCTGTCAGGGGGAGACACCGGAGAACCGGTGCTACAGGCCCTTGGATGGAGGAGAGGGAGAAGAATATGCCGGAGAAAAGGAAAAAGGGAGTAATCAGCAATGAGGTAAAGTAGTTGAAATATTCATAATTGCTGGCAGTAGCGGTCATCACGATACCCATGCTCGCAAACAATATTCCAGCAATCATCAAAACCGGTATCACCAGCACGATCCATAGAGAAGGGATCACACCGAAAAGGGGCATGGCAGCCAACATGATGAGACCTGAAATCAATCCCTTGGTGGCACCCCAAAGGATCTCTCCCATGGCCAACTGACTAACATTGACCGGCGTCATCAGTATGCCGTCAAACGTACCCTGGGTGGAGAGCCTGGTATAGGAACCGTAGGTGGCCTCAAATGCAGCACTGTACATCACTGCAGATGCCACCAGTCCAGGGGCAATAAACTGAAGATAAGTGAGCCCCTCTATCTCCGGTATGGTCCTGCCAAGACCAAAACCCATTGCCAGAAGAAAGAGAAATGGCTGGCCAAGATTGCCAATCAAGCTGGCCTGAACATGCTTCATCCAGACCGTGAAATTTCGATGCCATACAGCAAACAATCTCAACTCTCCCTCAGATCTCTGCCTGTAAGTCGCAGGAACAGATCCTCCAGGGTGGCAGGCCGCTTCAGGAGTCGACGGGAGGATGAGAGCAGCTCCCTTATCTCACTGCACTCTTCATGGACATATATGAAGATCTTGCCGTTGCCAACCGGCTCAAGGGATACATGACAGCCCTGCAATTTTTCCCTGAGCCTTTCCAACTCCAGATCACTGGCCTCCATCTCGATAACCTCTGTACCGATCATGGACGAGACTATCTCATCCGGTGAACCTGAAGCTATCTTTTTGCCCTGTTCCATTATTACCACCTGGGATGAGAGACGGGAGACCTCCTCCATGTAATGGCTGGTCAGCAGCATGGTTGTACCCTTCGCCTGGAGATTTAACAGCCGCTCCCAGATGAGAAAACGGGCCTGGGGATCCAATCCTACCGTGGGTTCATCCAGGATCAGAAGCTCAGGCCTGTTTATAAGTGACCTTGCCAGCAATATCCTGCGCCTCTGCCCTCCAGACAGATTCTGTATGATCTCATCGCGTCTGTTTCTGAGGGCCAGAAAATCCAGCAGCTCTTCAGCCCTCTCCCTGGCCAACGATCTGTCCATCCGAAAATAGGAGGCATATACTAAGAGATTTTCAAGAACAGTCAGATCAGGATCAAGATTATCCATCTGGGGCACAACACCAATTCTGGCCTTGATAGCTGCAAGATTGGTGTTATGGTCCAGCCCGAACACCGCTATGGAACCGCTGGTTGGCCGGACCAGGCCAAGAATGGCCCGGATAGTAGTGGTTTTGCCAGCACCGTTGGGTCCAAGGAGTGCCAGGCAGGAACCACGCTCCAGAATCAGATCCAGACCATCTATTGCCCGCCTATTGCCAAAGGCCTTTACAAGCCCCTGAATCACCAGAACTGGCTTTTCATAGGATTGTCCCGTATCTGTATGAGCCTCGCGTTCCTGGATAGCTGTAATCATAAGCTGCCTGACCGGGTCTCTCCTGCTGGTGAAAGGCCAGCCACCTTGCTGTATTCTGCCCGGTTTCTCACCATGAGTTGAGCCATTTCCAGGGCAGAGAGCATACTCTGCTCATGAGCAATCCCCTTGCCGGCAATATCATAGGCAGTGCCATGATCCACAGATGTCCTGACAATGGGAAGGCCAATGGTAACATTGACCCCGTCTGAAAAGTGGAGAAGCTTGAACGGAATCAGGCCCTGATCATGATACATGGCGACTACTGCATGAAAAGCCCCGTTTGCCGCCTTGAAAAATATGGTATCCGGCGGCAGTGGACCTGTAACATCCATACCCATTTCCCTTGCCCTTTGAACTGCCGGAGTGATAATATCCTGCTCCTCTCTGCCAAACATCCCATCTTCTCCAGCGTGTGGATTCAGCCCAGCAATCCCTATCCTTGGGGCATTCAGACCGAAATCAGCCAGCAGGCTCTGCCATGTCAGCCGTAGGGTGTCTAGGATAGCCTCTTTGTTCAAAAGGCCTGTAACCTTGGAAAGAGGAACATGTATTGTCACCAGGACCACCCGCAACCTCTTCCCTGCCATCATCATGGCAAAACTGGAACATCCGCACCGATCTGCCAAAATCTCAGTATGGCCCGGGAAATTGATACCTGCCAGTTTAAGCCCCTCCTTGGATATCGGAGCAGTAACTATAGCTGCCACCTTTTTATCAATGGCAAGATCAAGGGCAGTGGATATATATCTGTAGCTTGCCTCTCCTGTCAGGGCAGACGGCCTACCAAGGCAGAGCTCTCTGGGCGAAATCGACGTGACAGGCAGGACATAAATCGATTGCCTGGATTCGGACAAAACGGGTTCTTCAGGATTCCAAATTCTGAAATCGGGTTGGAACCCAAGATTCTCTGCAGTCTGCCTCAATATCTCCAGATCACCTATTATAACCCGGCCCCATGATGGCATGGATGGCGATGGAGGAGAGGCATTATCAGAACCCAAAAGGGCCTTGACCACTATCTCAGGACCTATGCCTGCAGGACAACCCATGGTTATTGCAACCGGGCGTTTCTTATAGGAACTCATTGATGAAAAATCCTCGATTCAGGTGTTGCATTGTCAAAATAGACAAAACTAAAAGACTTGTATCTGCTGTCCGACGACTCAATCTTTCTGGGTTCAGGATTCAGGTATCTCCAGGAGAACCTGATCCTCAGCACCCTCCTCCTTGAGATAGACGTTGACCTGCTCGGTGGCAGAGGTCTTGATCTGAATACCTTTAAAATCCGGCTGAATGGGAAGCTCTCTCCTGCCTCGATCCACAAGCACTGCGAGCTCTATTCTTCCAGGGCGTCCATAGTCCATCAGGGCATCCAGGGCTGCCCGAACAGTACGTCCTGTATAAAGAACGTCATCCACCAGAACAATTGTCTTATCATCAATGGAGAAGGGGATCTTGGTATCCCTGATGATGGGATGAAGACTCAATCTGCTCCAGTCATCACGATAGAGGGTGATATCGAGCACCCCGATTTCTGGCCGTTTTCCCTCAACCTGTTCAATCTTGTCTGCCAATCTCCCGGCCAATGGGACGCCCCCAGTCCTTATCCCCACCAGGGCCAGGTTGTCGATTCCCCTGTTCCGCTCTACTATCTGGTGGGCCATCCGGGTGAGGGCCCGATCCATCTCCTTTTCATCCATTATTCTCTTTACATCCTTGGCTGACATGGCTCTCTTCTCCATCAAAAAATTTTGAGGACTGGCTCTCACTGAGGGTCCGAAAAAAATTTCTATAGAGAATTTAACATTTTCTATGATCAAAGAAAACAGGAGGAAGGTAAAGAAAAGATAAAAAAGGTATAGAGACCAAGTTGGAACAGACAGATGCCAAGTGAGAAAAAGGGAGATATCAGGCTATGAAAGATATCAGGCCCTGTTGATAGTCCATGGGACAATAAACCCTGACAGTATAGACCTCATTATCCCTTGGGAATCCTCAATACCTGACCAATATAGAGACAGTTTGACCTCAATTTGTTGTATCTTTTTATGCTGGATACTGAAACCCTATGTTTCTTTGCTATCTTCCAAAGGGTATCTCCGCGCTTGACCACATACCGAACAGTGCGGATTGAGGCCTTGCCGGCATAATATTTACGCCCGGCAGGGACCTTAAGGAGCTGTCCTACTTTTATATGGTTGGCACTCCTGAGGTGGTTGGCACGCATTATAGCCTTGACACTTGTGCCATAACGCGCTGCTATCCTGCCAAGACTTTCTCCCTTCCTGACCCGATGCCTGACAATCCTCTTCTTTGAACTCCTGGACCTGGAGCCGTAATAACTGCCTTTAACCGGAATCCTCAGGACCTGCCCCACCTTGATATGATTGGCCCTTCTGATTCTGTTGGCACGCATTATAGCCTTGACACTTGTGCCATAACGCGCTGCTATCCTGCCAAGACTTTCTCCCTTCCTGACCCGATGCCTGACAATACGAGTTTTAGGTTTGCGCGGCTTGGGTTTCCAGGTCTTGATCTCATCTACCCTGGCCAGCATTACCTCCCTGTAACCCTTGGGCAATCTGAGCTGAAAGCCGGTATCAGGAGTAACTCCATACCTCAATTCCGGATTGAGCTCCGCTATGACTTTGGCATCCACGCCAAGGGAAGCTGCAATATCCTTGAGACTCATCTGTTTTTTGACATGGACAGTCTCATACGCCAGGGGTTTGTCCGGCTCTGGGAGAACCATTCCATATTTTCCTGGATTATTCAGAATGTGGAGAGTGGCCAAAAATCTTGGTACATAACGGGCTGTCTCATAGGGAAGCTGAACAAAGATATCCCAGAAATTGTCAAGATATTTTTTGTTCTGGGCCTTGATAACCCTGTCCACCCGGCCTTCACCGCAATTGTAGGCAGCAAGAACAGTCTGCCAATCTCCAAAGAGTGCATGGAGATCAATGAGATATGCTATGGCGGCATCAGTTGATCTTTCCGGGTCGAGCCGGTAATCGATCCAGGTATTCCTGTCCAGCCCATATCTGTATCCAGTGGATGGGATGAACTGCCACAAACCCAATGCCCGTGCCCTGGAGAGGGCCCTTGTCTTGAAACCACTCTCTATCAGGGGTAACCAGGATAGCTCCTGGGGTAACCCTGCCTCCTTGAGCTTCCTGACAATCATGGGACGATACCGGCCTGAACGCCTGTAAGACTCAAGGAAAAAGCCCCTCTCCTTGCCAGTCAGCAATGCGATCTCACGCTGCACATATCTGTTCATTGTAAGGGGGATCTCCTTACTTCCACCCTTGAACCTGTTTGCCTTGACTGCACTGGTCTGGAGCAAAACCCTTGAGATCAGAATCCTGGTATCATCCATCTGTCTGGAGATGTCGGGATCATCCCGCTCTTCCACCTTGAGCAGGATGGCATAGGCATCATCCAGGGCCTTGATGGCCTGATCCACCTGACCAGCCTGCTTCAGTTCCTGGGCCAGGTTGCAGAGGTCCAGGGCCATGTCCAGCCTGGCCTGATCTGTATCAGGTTCCGGCCTATCCCCATTCAACAGGGAGAGATCAATGGGACAAGTGCCTGCCTCCTGGAAGAGTTCTTTCAGCGCCTGGCTTTCGCCGTTGTTTTGATCAGAGATACCCCGGCCATCAGCCGTAGCTAAATCCGCCACTCCCGGGACACTGTTCTTACTGGCACAGCCGTTCAGGAGAAGAGAGAACACCACCCCCAAAAACAGATATCTGATACAAATGGGATCGGTTGACCGCATCAGGTTACTCCTATCTTGTTGTAAATTGACTATTTTTGATGCCCATATCTGACAGATGGGAAACAGTGCAATGCACCAGAGCCCATATCCCAACATGGGGCCAAATCAAAAGAAAAACTGCAAATAACAAGCCAAAAAAGCTGTAACTGTTATCCCTCAACCCATTGATCACTTCAAAAAGATTGGAGGTTCAATTCTTGTCTCCCTTCCTCCCCCCTTTATCCCCTCAACAAGGATCATTCTGGCCGCTTTGTCAGGGGCGGGATGCACAGCCTGCATCCTTTTAGGCTCGAGACCGGCTTCACACATCTCATCCATAAGTTCTGCACATCTCTCTGCTGGATAAATGATACTGAATCTACCGCCGAAGGCCAGCAGATATGAAGAGGCATCAAGGATCTCTTTCAGGGTAACCAAAATTTCATGCCTCGCCAAGGCCTCCTGGGAATCGAGACATAGCCTTCCTGAAACCGGGTTGCGAAACGGGGGATTTGAGACAATATCTGTAAAGTTTTCCGCTGGATAGATTGTTCTTACCTTACGCACATCTCCGTGGATACACCTCACTCTCTCCGAGAGACGGTTCAACCTGATATTCTCCCTGCACAGATTGTAGAGCTGCTCCTGGATCTCCATCAGCTCAAGGGAGGCTGAAGAAAAACGCCTGGCCAGGATGAGTCCTACCACTCCACACCCTGCCCCAACCTCAAACACCCGGGACTGCCCTTTGCGGAGCCTGACAAACCTGCCAAGCAGCACTGAATCAACGGAAAACCGATAACCGTTCACTGGCTGCAACAGTTCCAGACCAAACTCTTTCAGCAAGGTTTTTGACGCTGACTGATATTCCATCAAGATAGCTGTCAAAAAATTGACTTTTCCTGTTCTCTCTGAAAAGGATTCTTTCGTCTGAACATAGAGTAGGATTCTGTTTCTATCTCCTGATCAAACTCCAGAACAACCCTTTCGCCACCAAGGGTTCTGGACAGAGCAGTGCCGTTCTCATCCAGGATCCTCTTTATGGAAAGGAGGGGATTGTTCAGAGCACTGTCCATATATTCCACGACATCTCCGGGCCTTAGCTGGTGGAGCGCCACAACCTCAGGAGCAGTGCCACTGCTGATAGATAGGGCCGCAGGCAGATATTCCTGCCTCACATTGAGCCCTGAATAGCACATATCCCCATCTCCAGGAGAATGCAGATAAAAATTTTCCGTATATCCCCTGGCACCTGCCAGCTCCAGCTCTGAAATCACCCTGGGAGATGGCTGCCATTCTGCACACTTTCCAACATTCACCATCTCCTTTACCGAATCCATTGCTGCGCGATAGGCCCTTACCACCGTGGACAGATAAAGCAGACCCTTGGTTCTCCCTTCTATTTTCAAGGCATCGACTCCCATAGCATGGAGTTCCCCGATCCTTCGAATGAGACAGAGGTCCCTGCTACTGAAAATATAGGTCCCTCTACTGTCCTCCTCCACGGGAAACAGCTCTCCAGGTCGCTTTTCTTCCAGGAGCTGGTAGCCATACCTGCATGGATGTGCACATGCCCCCTGGTTTGCATCACGCCCTGTCATATAGAGACTCAGCAGACATCTTCCAGACCAGGAGATGCAGAGGGCGCCATGCACAAAGACCTCCAACTCACATGAGAGCCCTTGGCGTATCTCTCTGATCTCATCACGACCGAGCTCCCTGGCCAAGTTGATCCTGCTGGCGCCCTGGCTCTGCCAGAAACGGGCAGCCTCTACATTGGTAACATTTGCCTGGGTTGAGATATGGATAGAAAGTTCAGGAGCAATCTCCATGGACATGGAGATGATTCCAGGGTCAGAAACGATGATCCCGGAGGGACTGATTTCCGACAGGAACCCCAAAAACTCCCTTATCTCTGAAAGGTCCCTGTTTCGTGGAAATATATTGACTGTAACATAAGTCTTCACATTGCGCGAACGGCAGTATTCCACAGCCTGAACAATCTGGTCTCTACTGAAATTATCAGCCTTTGCCCTGAGCGAAAACCGCTTTTCCCCAAGATAGACTGCATCTGCACCATAGCGGACTGCCACCTTAAGCTTTTCCAGGCTCCCTGCCGGAGCCAGAAGCTCACACATCGTCATATCCCCTGGCTATCACCTGCCTCCTTCCCATACTATCCGTAGGAGTTACTATCCCATCCCTCTCCATCTGCTCTATCATCCTGGCAGCCCGGTTATATCCTACCCGCAGCCGTCTCTGAAGCCCTGAGATAGAGGCCTGACCTGTCTGGGTGACTATTTCCACAGCCTTATCATACATTGTGTCAACTGCTTCCCCGCCAGCATCACCGGAATCCGGTGCTGCTCCTTCTTCATCCTGGGCAGCCTCTAACACAGAAAGATCATAGCTTGGCTCCTGCTGCTGTTTCCAGTGCTCTACTACCTTCAGGATCTCGGATTCAGCAACATAGGCCCCATGGATACGTTCAAGGCTTGCGGTACCTGGAGGCAGAAAAAGCATGTCACCCATACCAAGTAGCCTCTCTGCCCCCATGGTATCCAGGATGGTCCTGGAATCCACCTTGGTGGAGACCTTGAAGGAGATCCTTGCAGGGAAGTTGGCCTTGATAAGACCGGTCAGAACATCCACGGATGGACGCTGTGTGGCTATGAGCAGATGTATCCCCGCTGCCCGGGCCATCTGGGCAAGACGGGCGATGGCTGCCTCCACATCCTTGGATGAGACCATCATGAGATCAGCCAGCTCATCTATGATAACCACTAAATACGGCAATGGTTCATCAGTATTCTTATTATAGTTCTCCAGATTTCTGCAATGGGCGTCCTCCAGGAGCTGGTAACGCCTTTCCATCTCCATCACTGCCCATTTCAACGCCCTGGTAGCACCTTTTGGATCACTGACCACCGGATGGATCAGATGGGGAATCCCGTCATAGAGTGATAATTCGATCCGTTTGGGATCTATCATCAGAAGCCGAAGAGTGTCCGGCCCCATTCTGTAAATCAGGGAACAGATTATAGCATTCAACCCAACACTCTTCCCGGTACCTGTAGCACCTGCAATGAGCAGATGGGGCATCCGGGCAAGATCTGTCACAACCGGATTGCCAACAATGTCCTGTCCCAAGGCTATAAGCAGTTTTCCTCTGCCATTCATGAACAGGTCGCTTCCAACCACCTCCTTGAGATAGACGATCTGTCTCTTGGGGTTGGCAAGCTCTATACCGATAACCGCCTTTCCCGGAATAGGAGCAACTATGCGAACGCTTCTGGTCTTAAGGGCCAGGGCAAGATCGTCAACCAGGGATGCAACCTTGTTTATCTTGACACCAGGTGCAGGTTCAAACTCATACATTGTGACTACAGGCCCGGGAGAGATCTCTACCACCTTGCCCCTCACCCCAAAATCTCTCAGCTTGGCCTCCAGAGTACGGGCGTTCTCATAATAGACCTCCTGATCCTGATAGATCTCCTTTTCCGGAGGCTCCTGAAGGTAATCCAGAGATGGCAACTCATAATCGGTACCAATACCGGTCATTGGCGCAGCCTTGAATTCCAGCTCCTTCTGTTCAGCAAGGGACTCTCCTGTTGCGGTCTTCTTTGCAGCAGCCTCCCTTTGTAACTCCTCCATCTTTTTTATCCGAGGCATCTCTATGGACTCTCCGGAATCACCTTTGTCATCCTTTACTGCAGCCCTCTTCTTTCCAGGCGTGTTGCCCCTGGGATCTTTAACCAGGGAAGGAGGCTGTTGGAGATCGCCTTTTCCCGCCTGCAGATCATCCTTTCCCATAAGCCATCTGGCTGTCTTCATTGACCAGTGTATGAATCCGGAAAGGGTAAAGGGGGTGGATAGAATAAGCCCGGAGAGAAAAGATGTGAGGGCAAGGAGCACAGTCCCGGGCCAACCGAACCAGCGGGTCAGTACCCAGGCGAGCCATGCGCCAACTCCACCCCCTGGTTGTACCAGGCAGACCTCCTCCACAAGAGGTGCATCTGAATGATCCGGATAGGATGCAGGCTCAACAGAGACTTCGCGTCCATTTAGGCCAAGGATGATCAATACTGCTACAAACATGAGAGAGAGACCGGAGAAAAACGGAAGTGGACCCTGGATCCGGGAGTCTTTCTCCTTAAACGCCCGCCAAATCACCATAATAACAGCCAGTAATAGAGCCCAGGAACCATAACCAAAAAGATCCATGAGCATTCCTGCAACATGCGCACCTATAGGCCCCATCCAGTTATGGCTTCCGCTAAAGGAAAAAGATGTCAGACATGGGTCATTGGGATCCCAGCTCAGCAATGAGGCAGCAAGGAATATCAGAAAACCGGCAAGGATCAGAAGGGTTATCTCCCTCTGGTATCCGGCACAGCCATCTGCCCGGTAGTATCCCTGCCTGTCCGTTGTCTTGCCTTTCTTATGGGATATTTTTTCCAATTGATCTGTACCGTCCTGTCGAATCAAATAATCAAAAAACAACCCTTTGGTTCAAGGGAACACTAAAAGGGCAGACCTGTCAAAATTTCAACCTGTTCAAAGTGTAACACTACAAAACTTTTAGGGGATTGATTGCAACCAGCTTGCCATTATGTTACATCAGGGATATTTTTTCAAGAATAACACAAAAATAGCAAATCTGGAGGAATCAATATCTTGAACCGTTTCCATGCTGGCGCAGCAACTGGACATCCCCTTGTCACCGAGGCTGCCATACATATGTTGGAGGCTGGAGGAAATGCCTTCGATGCGGCAGTGGCAGCAGGATTTGCAGGAGCCGTGGTCGAACCTGCTCTCACCTCGCTGGGAGGAGGAGGATTTCTGCTTGCCAGGACAGCCCAGGGGAAGATGGTCCTGTTCGACTTCTTCGTAAACACGCCCGGCAAGGGCAGGAAACCGGAAGAGATAGAGTCGGAGCCCAGTTTTTTCCCGGTCACTGTGAAATTTCCCGGATCTGACCAGGTCTTCAATATCGGGGCAGGTTCAGTAGCGGTTCCAGGCAATCTCAAAGGGTTTCTGCATGTCCACAGGCTTCTTGGCATACTCCCGCTCAAGGAAGTGCTTGCCCCAGCCATTGAGTATGCTGCCAAAGGTACGAAACTCAATAGGCGTCAGGCCTATTTCCTCTCTCTCCTAAAGCCAATAATGCTCCATTCCCCCATGGGAAAGGAGCTCTTTCTCATAAAGGATAACAACAAGGAGAGATATGTTGAAGAGGGAGACACCCTGATATTTCCTGATCTCGCAGCATTTCTCGAAGAGGTGGCTGCGTCTGAAGGAGATGCAATCCGTGATATTTATGAGGGAATGGCCGGAGCCAATACAGCACGGGAGATGGAAAAAACCGGCGGACTTCTCACCCAGAAAGACCTCAGGGAATATCAGGTCATAGAGAGAAAACCGCTCTCTGCCAGGTTTAAGGGAGTGGAGTTGCATACCAATCCACCACCCTCTTTCGGTGGTTTTTTTATAAAGATCTGCCTGGAACTGTTAGAGAGGCTGCCTATTGAAAATATGGATTTTGGGACCGCACAACATCTTTCCCTCTTGACAGGAGCTATGATACAGGTGGAAAATTACAGGGAAGAGATGGGTTCAAGACTTATACCTCCTGATGAAACCTGGTTTGATTCAGCTTCCCAGGAGGCGGTCAGGTTGTTTGCCAGGGGTACCACACATGTTAGCATATCGGATTCCCATGGAAACTGCGCCAGCATGACCACATCCAACGGGGAAGGTTCAGGTTGCTACATACCAGGGACAGGAATAATGCTGAACAACATGATGGGTGAAGATGATCTCCATCCAGATGGGTTCCATTCAAGCAAACCAGGCATAAGGGTTGCCTCAATGATGTCTCCTTCCATGGTTACCAGGGAGAACCAGGTCCACCTCGTTCTGGGCAGCGGCGGCAGCAAGCGGATTAGAACCGCCATCACCCAGGCATTTCTCAACTGGGCACATTTCAACATCCCTATTACCGATGCGGTCATCTCTCCAAGAATACACTGGGATGGAGAGCTCCTGCAGGTAGAACCAGGTTTTTCTTCAGCAGCCCTGGAAGAACTGTCCAAAAAGATAAGGCTCAATATCTGGAAGGAGATAGATGTATATTTTGGCGGGGTGCATGCGGTAGCTCCTTTGAAAGGAGAGGCGGTAGGGGATCCCAGAAGGGGCGGCATGGCCCGAATCATCTGAGACATCAGAGGAAAAAAGGATGAAAATTGCAATATGCGGAAAAGGCGGTGTTGGCAAGAGCACCATAAGCGCCGTACTGATAGGGGCACTTGCAGAGCAGGGGCGCAAAGTTCTTGCCATAGATGCTGATCCAAGCCCCCATCTCGCAAGACTGCTCGGTCTTCCGGAAGGAGATATCCCGGTTCCCATTGCCAAGATGCAGGACCTGCTCCAGGACAGGACCCAGAGGAATGGACCTTTTTACAACATGAATCCCAGGGTGGAGGATCTCCCTGAAAAATTCATGCAGAAGGTGAACACGAACATAAAATTGATGGTACTCGGTGCTATTCCGCAGGGGGGATCGGGATGCGCCTGTGCTGAAAATGCGGTGCTGAGAAACCTGCTCAACCTGCTGCTTCTTACGCCAGATGAAGATATAGTGCTGGATATGGAGGCAGGAGTGGAACACCTTGGACGGGGGACCATCGCCAGTGCAGAGCATATCTTCATTGTGGTCCAGCCCTACAGAGGAAGCATCGAGACTGCAGCAAAGATAGACAGCATGGCCAGGGACCTCGATATTCCAAGCCTGAAGATTATCGCCAACAACATAACAGACCAGGAGGATATAGCTTTCATACGGGAGACCACGGGCACAGAACCCTATGCTGTCTTTCCGGCTTCTAACAGTGTAAAAAAGGCTGAACGTAAAGGGCTGCCGGTATTTGGGACAGATCCTCTCCTGGATCAGGCAGCTACAGACCTGGTAAAAAGAATCCTATCCAAGGCCTAACCAGGATCCAGATCAGCAGATTATCGCCTTAACGGCTCTTTTTCTCTCTGTGCCACAGGGCCTGACTAAACGAGATATGAAAAAAGACTTCGACAACCTTGCTGATATACAGAATCTTCCTGATGACCGTGCCATTCCGCTGAAACGGGTTGGGATCAAGAACATAAACTACCCTATAGTAGTACTGGACCGGGAAAAGGGAAGACAACACACCATCGCCACCATCAACATGTTCGTGAATCTGCCCCAACAGTTCAAGGGCACCCATATGAGCAGGTTTGTTGAGATTCTGAACGAATACAGATCAGAGATCAATGTGAGGACCTTTTTCAATATCCTGTCAACCATGAAAAAACGGCTTGAGGCACAGGAGGCCCATCTGGAGATAGAGTTCCCCTACTTTCTGGAGAAATCCGCACCAGTTACAGGGACCAGAGGCCTTGTAGAATATGGCTGCGGGCTTTACGGGACATTTGATGAGAAACTCAAGATGTCCATTATGGCAAAGGTACCTGTTACCACGGTATGTCCATGCTCCAAAGAGATATCAGACTACGGAGCCCACAACCAGAGAGGCATGGTCAAGGTAATCTGTGAATTTAATGAATTCATCTGGTTGGAAGATATAATTGAGATTGTAGAACAGAACAGCTCCTCTCCCGTGTTCTCTGTACTAAAACGGCCTGATGAGAAGTATGTGACTGAAAGGGGATATGAGCATCCTCTCTTTGTTGAGGATCTTGTGAGGGATATCTATCAGGACCTTAAAAAGATTCCGGAAATAACATCCTTTTCTGTAGAGGCAGAAAATTTCGAGTCGATCCACAACCATTCTGCTTATGCATATACATCCTGGAGACGATAACTTAAAAGAAAACATAATAAAAATTGGTTGCTAATCTATGTGCGGAATTGCCGGATTCATAAAAACTGATCATTCGATTTCGGAACCATGTAATTCTATATCTCCTGGTGGACAGGATCGACAGTTATTGGAGGAGATGATCTGGCCCCTGAGACACAGAGGTCCGGATGGATTTGGTTTTTACCTGGATCAGGTATGCGGGCTTGCCCATGCCCGCCTAAGTATCATAGACCTTGAAGGTGGATGGCAGCCAATCTTCAATGAAGACAATACGATTGCAGTAGTCTTCAATGGGGAAATATTCAATTATATAGAACTCAAACAGGAGCTGATCAGGGAAGGCCATATATTCAGGACAGAATCAGACACAGAGGTTATTGTCCACCTTTACGAATCCTGTGGCAAGGACTTTCCAAAAAAACTTAATGGTCAGTTTGCAATTGCCCTGTATGACTCCAAGAAGAAAAGCCTTTTGCTCATAAGGGACAGATTGGGCATTCGCCCCCTATTCTATACCGTTCATAAAGACCGTCTATATTTTGCGTCTGAGATAAAAGGGATATTTAACGGCAACCCTGCAATTGAACGGGAATTTGATCCGGATGCCCTCAGACAGATCTTTACTTTTTGGACCCCCGCAGGAGAAGCAACCCCGTTTAAGGGGATAAAACAGCTAAAGCCCGGCCACCTGATGGAGGTGACTCCATCTTCAGAACCATCTGTCCATAGGCAAAGGCCGTTCTGGAGCGTCCCGTTCCTGAAAGGCCATGAATACACCCCTGTAACAGAAAAGGAGGCTGCAAGTCAGCTCAGAGAGCTTCTCATAGACGCTGTAAGACTTCGCCTGAGATCTGATGTGCCTGTAGGGGCATATCTGAGCGGCGGTCTCGATTCATCTGTTATCACCTCTATTATCCACCATTTTACAGACACTCCACTTGAAACCTTCTCTATAACTTTTTCAGACAGAGTCTATGATGAGAGCAAGGAACAGCAGGAGCTGGTCCGCTATCTCGACACCAGACACCATACAGTCCGGTGTGATTACAAGACCATTTCAGATGTCTTTCCAGATGTGCTATGGCACACAGAATATCCCCTGGTACGCACTGCTCCAGCTCCTCTATATCTCCTGTCAAAGCTTGTAAACAGACATGATTACAAGGTAGTCCTCACAGGTGAAGGCTCTGATGAAATCCTTGGAGGATATGACATATTCAAAGAGGCGAAGATCAGGAGATTTATCGCCAAAAACCCCAATTCAGCCTGGCGTCCTCTGCTGCTGAAACGGCTTTATCCCTATTTGGCCCTTTCCCCTGCCAAATCGGCACACTTTGCAAAAAAATTCTTCGATACAGAAGCTGATACTGCTGATCCCTTCTACAGCCATAGGCCGAGATGGAAGACTACAGCAGGCATACTCGCTTTTACAAATCCTGAGCTATTCGGCTCCACTGAAGATCCCGAGAGGTTATTGGAGACTCAGCTCCAGCAGGAACTCAAAGGACTGGATCCATTTTGTCAAGCTCAACATCTGGAGATATCACTTCTCTTGTCAAACTATCTGCTTTCATCACAGGGAGACCGTATGGCAATGGCCCATTCGGTAGAGGGCAGGTTTCCGTTTCTGGACCACAGGATTGTTGAATTTGCAGGAACACTGCCAGTAGGCTTTAAAATGAAGGTACTGGATGAAAAATATCTGCTCAAAGCAGCCTTTTCCGACATCTTGCCAGAGGAAATAGTAAAAAGAAAAAAACAGCCATATATGGCACCGGACATATTGAGCTTTTTTTCTGACGGACCTGCAGATTATCTGGAGTTCCATCTCTCGAAAGAACAGATTGAAAAGGCCAACATATTCAGGTGGAAAGCAGTAGAAACGCTATTCAACAAGTGCAAGAGAAAAAAAAGGCAGGGATTCAGGGAAAATATGGCCTTTGTCGCTATCCTTTCGACACAGATCATATTTCATAAATTCATATCTGACTTTCAGTTTCAAAGACCGAAAGAGTTGGAAAATACCAAGATAGTAAAAGGAGGGGGTAATGTCTGACATAAAGATAAAAATAAGGGAGTTCATTATTGAGAATTTCCTTTTTGGTGAGGGAGGCGAGGAGTTAAAGGACGATGATTCCTTTCTGGACAAAGGAGTCATCGACTCAACCGGTGTCCTGGAACTGGTAGAGTGGATAGAGGACAACTATCAGTTCAAGATAGAGGATGATGAACTCATACCTGAAAACCTGGACTCCATCAATAATCTTGCAGCCTTTATTGCAAAAAAGACCAGCAAATAGCCGAGAGCAACCATAGTGATGGAGAATGCAATTCTAATCAAGAGGCTCAATGCTGGCCTTGGCCAATGAGAGGAGATCACGTGAAAGGACAGTCCTGGACAACGGTCTCAGATCTGCTTGTCTATACCGCTTGTAAATATCCTGGAAAAACCGCCCTTATTTACAAAGGGGAGGAGATCAGCTATGAACAGCTACTTGTAAAGGCGCTTAGAGTTGCCTGCTGGCTGAAAGAAAAGGGTCTATCACCAGGCTTCAGGGCTGCAATCCTTACTGATAATCCCATAGAATATCTCTCTGCCTATTTTGGCTCCATCCTGGCTGGAGGTATATCCGTAGGATTGAACATCCAGACCACTCCCAGGGCCCTTTCCTATTTCCTGCAAGATACCGGGGCCCAGGCATTTATGGCAAACAAGCGTTTTGAGGCAACCCTGAAACAGGTTTTAACCAAGGGTACCGGAGCAGAGATCATCGCCCTTGCATCCGGAGAAGAATTGACGGATATCCTGGAAACTGGTGACTCTGCAGAGTTGCATCTCCTGCCATGGCGTTCCAGTTGTGACCTTGCACAGATCATATATACCTCAGGAACCACAGGAAAACCCAAGGGAGTATGCCTGAGAAACAGAAACCTGATTGCCAATACAATGTCCATAATCGAATACCTTGGAATAGATAGTAGCGACAGAGTAATGGCAGTACTGCCTTTTTTTTATTCTTATGGAAATTCAATAATGCTCACCCATATCGCTATGGGTTCTACTCTTGTGGTCAACCAAAATTTTGTCTATCCCAACAAGATAGTAGAAGATATGCTAAAATACCGTGTAACAGCATTTTCTGGTGTTCCTTCCACCTATGCAATTCTGCTTAAACGATCCAACATCTCCAGTTACTCTTTTCCAGATCTGCGTTATATCACTCAAGCAGGCGCTGCCATGGCGCCAAGTATGGCCCAAAGGCTACAAAAACTATTTCCAGAGACCAAAATTTACATCATGTATGGTCAAACCGAGGCATCAGCTCGTCTCTCATATCTGCCCAGTGAACATCTACTTCATAAACCGGGAAGCATCGGGATTCCAATTCCTGGAGTCGAACTCAGGCTGCTTGATGAAGATGGAAGGCCTGTCCCAGTGGGCGAGGTTGGAGAGATCGTGGCAAGAGGTGAAAATATAATGGCTGGCTACTGGAATGCCCCGGATGCAACCCAAAAGGTCTTGAAACCTGAAGGATTGAGAACAGGTGACCTAGCAAGGATGGACCAGGATGGATTTCTATATATTGTGAGCAGAAAGAGCGATATCATAAAGAGTGGTTCTCACAGAATAGCCCCGAAGGAGATTGAAGACGTGGCCATGGAACTTCGAGGAGTTTCTGAAGCAGCAGTAGTCGGTATGCCGGATCCCATCTTGGGTGAATCCATCTGGTTGTTTATTACCCTGGAACATCGTGAAGGTATTGATAAAAAATCTGTAATGAGACACCTGCGGAGAATTCTTCCGGCCTACAAGGTGCCCCATGAACTCAGAATCGTAGAAGATTTTCCCAGGACATCTACAGGGAAGATTCAAAAAAATCAGCTCAAGCAACTAACCGCTTTAAACTAAGGGGAAAATTTATGAAAAGATGTACGAGATGCATACTTCCTGAAACCTTCCCAGGAATAACCTTTGACAAGGAAGGAGTATGCAATTACTGCAACAGGAGCAGGTCCAGGTCAGCAACAGAAAGCCACAAAAAGAGCTATTTTGAAAAATTCCAAAGACTCATTGAAGAGTACGCAGGAAAGGGTAGCTATGATGTAATCATGGCCTACAGTGGCGGCAAGGACAGCACTTATACTCTTTATATATTTACCGAAATATTTAAATTACGGGTCCTTGCCCTGACGTTTGACAACACATTCATTTCGCCCACCGCCTTCAAGAATATCAATTCGGTTTGTGATAAGTTGGACGTTGACAGCATGATCGTAAGGCCGGCGCCAGGGATGCTCCGAACAATATTTCGTGCTGCAGCAGAAAAAGAGCTCTATTCCCCTAAAACACTTGAAAGAGCAAGTACAATCTGCACGTCCTGCATCGGTATGGTTAAGGCCATAATTTTAAAAACCGCCCTTGAAAAGGAGATCCCGTTCATAGGTTTTGGCTGGTCCCCAGGACAGGCCCCTGTCAGCTCCTCTGTCATGCATACCAACCCGGCCCTTATGAAAAAGGCAGTCAATGCCATCAGGCAG
>JALSKY010000043.1 GCA_026988585.1 Deltaproteobacteria bacterium | reverse complement strand
CCTGGCCTTGAGAAGAACTGATAGGCTGGAGAAATACTGGGCACCTTCAGGTGTCTGCATCAGATATTCGAACCCGGGAATGTTGGGAAAACTTGCCAGGGTTGCAAACATCCCCTGGTGGGTGTGGGTGCCGTTGGAAAAGAAATTGGTGAACAGGACTCCCTTGCCAGCCAGCTTGTCAAACTCAGGGGTTATCCCCTTGGGGCCACCCAGTGCACCTACAAACTGTCCGGAGAAACTCTCCATGATTATTACCACCACATTCTCTATCTTTCCTACACCCTGGTGAATAGGAGGAGCTGTCCGTCTCAAAACAGGAAAATGATCATAGTCTATAATCTGATCATATCTGGTAAGGAGCATCTGCCTGACAATCTCCACAGCATTTTGTTGCTCCATGGCATTCATCCAGTGCTTCTCAGCCTTCTGGTTTTTTGCTCTCGTGGCAGCCTTGACCAAAGTAAATACCCCGTTCAGGGCCAGATGGTTAGCAAAGAGATCTTTGCTGTGGAATGCATCACCCCATCTCAACGGAGGACCAGATCTCAACGTACCCCTGGAACAGAGGACGAGAAAGGCTGCGAGCACAACGGTCGCCACTACTCTTGCAGGAAGCTCTCCTTTCCAGCAAAACCTGCATGATTCTGTTTTGGTAAGCCTGTCCATTACACGGATGAGAAAGAGATAAACAAGCCAAAGACCGATACACAACAGCAGATAACGGACCATGGGAAAACCGTAATAGAGCATGGATATCACGGTTTTGGGATCCTCTTTCAGATATTGAAATACAAGGCTGTTGAGCCTTGTATGGAACTCCTTGTAAAAATCGAGTTCGAGAACACCAAGAAAATTCACCAGTAGTCCAACAACTGCCAGCCACCAGAGAGTCAAACGCCTTCTGTTGTAACATGGCAACAGTACGCCCAAAAGGAGCGCTGGCATCAAAAGAAAAGAGGTAACAACCAGATCAAATTGGATTCCGATCAAAAACGACCTGAACAGCTCAGTTGCAGGGATGGCTTCCGCAAGATGTCGGTTATGAAAAAAGAGCATCCATCTCAACAGGGTAAAATTCAACAACAGAATCAAACCCGAGCCCAAAACAAAAAAAATATCTTTTATGATCCGCCAGCAAATTGAAACAGTTCCTCGACTCATCTTTTCTCTATTTCCTTTATCAACAGCAAACTATAAAAACAGACTTGGACTACAAGAAAAGGATATGGACTGCACCTCATATCAGGAACCTTCAGGTTATTATGCCATACATCATACAGAAAATTCTGCAGCGATATTCAAGAGATCTTGTGATAACAGCAAGGCCGCTGATGATCACTATAAAAAATCAAGCCATTACCGGAGTGAATCGAACCCGCTATGGTTTTTCAACATCCTTATACAAAAAGAGGAAGAGCTCCCCTCTCGCCTTGAGTCTTCCTGCAAGCGCACCTGCCCTGTCGCCGGAGCCGCAGAACAGGTCAACCCTGCCTGGCCCCTTTATGGCAGCTCCCCTGTCGTGATTGAATACCATAACGGAAAAAACTGTTTTACCATGATTCTTCTCGAATACAGGAGAATCAGCAGGTATCCAATCAGGATATTCAGGGGATCTCGGTAAGGAAAACTGCAAGACGACCGGGATAGCCGGGGGATAGAATGATTGATCCGTTGCAGCAGACCTGCCGTCCGTCAGCCTGATCCCCAAGGATCCCAGGGGCCCATCCTGTTCCCATTTAAAAAATACATATCTGGGATTGGCCTTCATAGCCTCCTGCATCAGTTCAGGATTCTCCTCTGCCCACTGCTTGATGGCAGGCCAGTCAAGACCATCTGCTGGAAGATATCCATTTCTGATTATCCATCGTCCAATACTGCCATATGGACGGCCGTTGTTGGCTGCGTAATGGATAAAACGCCGACTGCCGTCAGGAAAATCAATTATGGCAGAACCCTGGATCTGAATCTCCAAGGCATCAACATAACTCTGAAGCCAGCACAGGGCCAGGGAATCCGGCAGAATATAGCCTGTGTCTATCTCATACCTGGTATAATAGGGTTGCAGTCTGTTTTTGTTCAGCCTGCCATACAGGATCGTGCCAGGCAGTTCGGGATCAAAATCCTTCAGGCGAACAGAAATCAGATCTTCAGGGGTGGCATATAGGGGAAACGAAAACCCGGAGGAACGCACTGGATTTGCTGCCTTTTCCGGCTGGAAATAACCTGTAAGGAGCAGTGGCGGCTTGGAGAGCTTTCTTTCATACCCCTGCCCGGTTCCCTGCTCAACAGACGACCCTGTCTGTCTGAGACGATAGAATGCAAAGGTCTCACTCATTCTGGACCTGATAAGATCAGGATCCCTGGTTTCATGGTAGATTCTCTTCAGGGCCTCCAGGGTCTTTCTAATCTCCCCTGAGGTTATACTTTCCTGACCAAAAGGATAACTGATATCATCAGGCGTTTTTTCGATCCACTGAATACTCTGTTCAAGGGAAGCAATAGTTGCATCATCCGGATGCAACAGGTTGACTGCATCCGTCCCATCTTGACGCAAAGCCTGGAAAAACTCCCCAGCAGTTATCTTTTCCAGGGACGGCTCAGCCTCTTCTTTCCCGGCAATCTTCTTCTCAGGTGCCCTTGTGATATCCTTTTCCACTACAGTGACCTGGACAGGGACCTGGTCCAGTCTGTATAGGAAAAAGAGAACTGCCGCAATTATCAGCACCAATCCTGCAGTGCAACAGAGAATGGGCAGCCAGTTTTTTCGGCAGGTGAGCAACAGCTCAGAAAACCATTTTTCTGCCATAGAGCCCCTTTTCAGATACCTGTTGCAGCCACCTGTTCCTTGACCGCTTTTACAGAGAGGGCAAGGGCCTCTTTTTCCTGCTCTGTAAGCTCAAACTCTATTATCTTTTCTATACCCCTGCTTCCCAAGACCACAGGAACCCCCAGGAAGACATCAGTGATACCGAATTCGCCCTGGAGATAGGCTGCACAGGGCATCACCCTCCTCTGATTCTTCATTATGCTCTCTGCCATCTCCACTGCTGCAAGCCCTGGAGTACTGAAGGCACTGCCGGTCTTGAGGTGCTGAACTATCTCCCCCCCACCCTTCTGAGTCCTCTCAACTATAGCATCAAGCTCCTCCTTGGTGAGGAGATCCTCTACAGGCACTCCTGACACACTGGCAAGCCTGGTAAGGGGAAGCATGTTGTCGCCATGAATTCCCATCACCATTGCAGTAACACTGGATGGCGCCACTCCAAGGGCTTGGGCCAAAAAATAACGATATCTTGCAGAATCGAGGACACCAGCCATACCCACTACCCTTTCCTTTGGAAAACCGGAGGTCTTGAAGACGGTATAAACCATGGCATCAATAGGATTGGTTACAACTATGATTACTGCATCAGGAGAGGTAGCAGCGATCTCTCTGGTGACAGACTTAATGATCTCGACATTCTTTGCCAGCAGATCGTCCCTGCTCATTCCCGGCTTCCTGGCAAGGCCTGCTGTGATAATTACCACATCAGAATTTGCGGTTTCGGCGTAATCATTTGTTCCCTTAATGGAACCGGTATATCCGCACAGAGGCGATGTCTGGGCGAGGTCCAGGGCCTTACCCTGGGGTATTCCTTCAACAATATCTATAAGGACAATCTCCTGGGCCACATTCTTGCTGCAGGCCCATTGGGCTGCAGCAGTACCAACAGCACCAGCCCCCACTATGGTCAATTTCTTTCCACCTCTTTCGCTCTGCATAACTTTGCTCTCCTCTATTTTTTGATAGTCAACCTATTAAGGATGGCCATTCCTCTATTCAATCAATACAACATCATATTACCACCTGCTATTTTGTGGGTGATAATATCTCATCGCCTCTGGAATAAACTCTTTTATCTTCTGCATTCTCGTAACACTGGATGGGTGTGTGCTCAAAAACTCCGGCGGCCTTCCTGCTTTTTTGGCTGCCACATCCATCCTTTGCCAAAAATCAAGGGCCTTTCGTGGATCATATCCAGCCATGGCCATGAAGATCAGGCCCAGCTTGTCTGCCTCAAGCTCCTGCATCCTGCTGTATGGTAACATGACTCCCACATTGGCCCCCAATCCATACAGATCCAACACTGCCCTGGGGGAGATAGAGGTCTGGGAACCAACAACGGCTGCAAGGGCCACGCCACCCATCTGGAGCAGCATGGACTGGCTGATACGCTCGCCAGCATGGTTGGCTACAGCATGAGCTATTTCATGCCCGAGCACCACAGCAAGC
>JALSKY010000042.1 GCA_026988585.1 Deltaproteobacteria bacterium | reverse complement strand
CCTTTAGACCCATGCCGGACCTGAACCATAAAAACCAGGGGGTGTTCCCGGCACCATTTTCTGGCCGACATTACATTATACAGTGACAAAAAAGAGAGCAGACAACCCCTTTCAGCAGGGAAAACAAGGGGGGGCCGACAGCCCTCCCCTGATAAAACAGGCTGAATTCGTTACCAGCGTCTTTCATCCGCGCCAGCTCCCACCTGAAGAGCTGCCAGAAGTAGCCTTTGCCGGCAGATCAAATGTTGGCAAATCATCCCTTCTGAACCGGCTGGTAGGCCGTAAAAACCTTGTCAAGGTCTCCAGCCGTCCAGGATTCACCCAGGGGCTAAACTTTTTTCTGGTAAACGGCAATACCTATTTTGTTGACATGCCTGGTTACGGATATGCCAAGGCGCCCAAAAGCGTAATAAGAAAATGGCACCACCTGACCGAAACCTATATAGAACAGAGAAAGACCCTTGCAGGAGTAGTATGCCTGTTAGATATCCGAAGGACACCAGACAGGCTGGATCTGGGTCTTCTGGACTACCTGAGGGCATTGAACGTAAAGGCATGGGTAGTACTCAACAAAGCAGACAAGGTCTCCCAGCCAAAGATCGCACAGCGGCTCAAGGAGATCCTGCCCTTCCTGCCGCCTGATACCCCGCATCCCCTTATCATATCTGCCAGGACAGGACGGGGTGTTCCCGAGCTGATCAAGATCATATTTTCTGAACTGGCCAAAAAAAACGGCCGGTCCTGACTATGCCAGAACAGGCCGTTTTCAATCCCTTTTCAGGCAGGCTCTTATCCCTTTTTCCTCCTGCCACTGCTCTTCATTCCTTTTCCACTACTCTTCGGACCTTGCATATTCTGAGATCGGGACCCGATATCACATGAGGCAGGACCTCAGCCGTGAATACCCAGTTTAGGCATAATCCATCTAACCAGAACTATCCATACTACAACCAAAAACAGCAACAACAGGATTGAATCCATCAATTATTTCCTCTTTTCTTCAGGGATAATTCCACTATCTTGAAAGATCCAAGAGGATCAATGTCCCTTCTTCTCCTTTTCCGGGGCTGTACTGCCCTGCAAACGATTATACCCCTTGACTCCTATATGACAAAGAGTACATCTCTTGTTGGATGCAAAGGCGGTTTCTCCATCATGACACTGGCCGCAGTAATTGCCCTCATAAAGGGCCTCCATATTGAAATCATCGTTCTCCTCAGCAGTGCCTGCAGCCATTTCAAAGGGCTCGTCATGACAGGAATCACAGTCCAACCCGTTATCCTCAACATGTGTCTTGTGGCTGAAGATCACCGCCTTCACAGGCTTGGTAAAGATAATGGGCTCCTGGGGATAATCCTCTCCTTCATCATCCTGACCCATTACCGGAACAGCCATGAAGAAAAACATGGAAAGCAAACATAGCACTATCTTCATCTTTGACATGGTCTCCTCCTGCCTCTTTTTAATCATTTCTATAAAAGATAACCGGCTTGGCGCCTGTTTCCGGACGAAGCACCCATATCGCCTTGTCAGGCTCATGTGTGAGCTTCCACACCTCACTCTTTCTGTCAGCAAGATCTCCAAAGACCCTGACGTTTGCAGGACATGCTTCAGCACAGGCAGTGGTCTTCTTCCCCTTGCTCAGCCGGGTATCAAGACAGAAGTTGCATTTATCAATGGCACGCTTCTCCTCGTTGAAATATCTGGCATTGTAAGGACAAGCAGCCATACAGGTCTTACAGCCAATACATTTGTGATCTATCATTATGACTATGCCGGTCTTCTCATCCTTGATAGTGGCCTTGGTGGGACATACCCTGACACATGGAGGGTTCATACAGTGATTGCATAGCACAGGCAGAAAAGAGGAGAACTCCCTTCCTTCCGGATCCTTGAGCCTCTTTTCGAGAATTGTGGTCCGGTATCCATAATCAGGAACACTGTTGGTCTTAACACATGCCTCCTTGCATAGCTCACAATCAACACAGTGATTCTGCCGAATTACCATACAGTAATGGGGATTGTATGGAGAACCGTCATAGGTCTCCATATCCACCAGCGCCCTGGCCTCCTTCTCAGGAAGGGCAACAACCGACAGGATTGATCCCCCTGCAATGACGCCGGTTATCTTGAGCCCAAGCTTCAAGAACTCCCGCCTCTCCATCTCTGTAATCCCATGGACTGATCCTGGCTCTTTCACAGCTTAATCCTCCTGCAGCAATTGAGTGAAAGCCGATCAATAACTAAAACCGGCATTAGTCTAAAAAAAATTTGCACGGTAACAATTTCAATATATATCAGCTTACGCTCATTTCTCAACCCTGTTTTACAAAATTTTTTGGCAAAAGCCCAGCCAGATCCCTGGCTCCCCCGAAAAAAGCTGAAAAAAGAGAAGGAAGACGATCACACCAACAGATCTTCTGAACCAAAATTCGTTCACAAGCCTAAAGATTAGGATCAAAATCTTAGAAATAAACTTGACAATTATTTTTTCCTATTCTATTTAACACCAAAAGAGGGTTAAAAAAATCTCAAGGATCAAGGAGACAGATCATGCTGAAATTGATTCAAGCAGTAACTGATACCCTGCCTCAGCCAGAAACGGTTTCCGACAGATCTTCCAGGGCCTACCATGCAGCCATAGTTCTGTCCGGCCTGATGGCAGCCATAGGTGTCGCATTTGGGGTACATTCCCTTGTTGCAGGCCATGAACACCTGTTCAACTGTACCAGAGAGATCCCCTGGGGACTGCTGATTGCTGCCTATGTCTTTTTCGTTGTAACCTCTACAGGCCTGTGTATTGTCTCTTCAATAGGTCATGTATTTGGATACAAGCCGTTTCAGGCCATTGCTCCGCGAGCGGTTTTCATGGCCATCGCAACAATCATCAGCGGATTTTTGATAATAGCATTTGAGATAGAAAATCCATGGAGGATGGCCATTTACAACATCATCTCACCAAACCTGACATCCAATATTTGGTGGATGGGCACCCTCTATGGTGCTTACCTCTTTTTCATGCTTATAGAGTTTGCCATGCTCCTGAAAGGCCTGCATAAGCAGGCTGCATTCATCGGACTGCTCGGGCTGCTCTCGGGTGCTGCCGCCCACAGCAACCTGGGTGCAGTCTTTGGGCTTCTCGGGGCGCGGGAGTTCTGGCACGGCCCCTATATGCCAATATATTTCATCACATCTGCTGCAATGTCCGGATGTGCTGCTGTCCTCTTCTTTACCTATCTGGCCTATAAGGCCAATGGCTGGAAGATGAATGAAGAGCTTAAAAGGTCCTTATCGGCAACAGGCAAACTGGGATTGTTGCTGATAGCAATAATAATGTTCTTCACAACCTGGAAGGTACTTGCAGGAATTGCCGGCCATCCCCCGGGAAAATATGAGGCAATGATGGCCCTCCTGAAGGGCCCCTATGCCCTGAATTTCTGGATAGGTGAGATTGCCATGGGCATGGTGCTGCCATTTGCCATCATCTGGGCAGTCAGAGCAAACAATGTACATGCCATGTTCATAGCTGGCACATTGAGCATAATAGGCATATTCTTCATGCGTTACGATCTTGTCCTGGTAGGACAGATAGTGCCGGTCTACGCAGAATACAATCTTGTAGATTTTCCCAAATATCTCCAGTATGTTCCCAGTCTGCATGAAATCATGATCACCGCTGGCGGATTTGGTCTCTGTATCATGCTCTTTCTCATGGGCGAAAAGATGTTCAAGGGACATCTTCCACATGATCATTGATCCTTCTTGCAACGATTTTATACCAGGCTTCTTATCAGGGCGGATTCATGGGAAAGAGAAAGATAAATCCGAGAAACTGTGCTCCAGGCAGGAACGTGCCGGTATTCCCCATAGGAGTGGCTGCAAAACTCCTGGACATACACCCGAGAACCCTCCGCCTTTATGAGGCAGAGGGTCTGGTGAAACCTGCCTATCAGGGCAGCAGGCGGATCTACAGCCAAAGCGATATCCAGTGGATAACATGTCTCAGATCCATGATACATGAGGAGGGGATAAGCATTCCTGGCATCAAAAGGCTGCTGAAGCTCCAGCCCTGTCATGAGATACTTGACTGTCCCAGGGAGGTTTACCAGACCTGTGAGGGCAGAGTGGACAAGACTGTATGGGCGGAGACAAACTATAATTGTAATCCAGCCGGTTGCAGAAAAGCAGCCAGTGACGAAAAGTGCAAGGAGTGAGCCCCAGGCTCACTCCTCCATCAGCGCCTCAACATCGATCCCGTAATCCTGTATCTTTCTTCTAAGGGTAT
>JALSKY010000041.1 GCA_026988585.1 Deltaproteobacteria bacterium | reverse complement strand
AGAGATGAAGAGCGGTGATGAATATCAGCCACCCCATGGCATAACATATCACCTTCATGGGGATAAATGGTTTGGGTCTGTTCCAGGATTTCACACTCTTGATATCGGCATAGGAAGGTTCTCAATTGAGAATTTTAGAAACTGTTCATATCCGGGGTTCAAGAGCAGTGCTGTGAAGGCTGTTTCACTCCTTGCTAATATGCCTTTCTTCACCCTTGCCCGGTGTGATTTAAGTGTTTAGAGTATGCAGGGCTGAAAATGGGCCATTGAATCTGTTTTCAGATGGGTCGGCCCGGTGTATGGCTGAGATTCAGTTGTCCTGCAGTCGAATGGGAAGCCTTTAAAACGGTTCGGTATTTTCAAAGCGGAGCGGATGGATGAAAGAGACAGTTAATGTAGGGATCCTGGGGTTTGGCACGGTGGGAAGCGGAACTGCCAGGATCTTGCTGGAAAACAGGGATCTCCTGTCTGTCAGGGCGGGTTGTGATGTAGTTCTCAAATGGGTATGTGACAAGGACACCGTTACGGACAGAGGAGTGGAACTGCCAGACGGGGTTTTGACCGACAAGATTGACAATCTGCTGGATGATCCAGAACTGGATATATTCGTGGAGCTCATTGGAGGAATAGAGCCGGCACGGAGCTTCATCCTCAGGGCGATTGAAAAGGGCAAGCATGTAGTGACTGCCAACAAGGCCCTGCTGGCAGCTCACGGCCTGGAAATATTCTCTGCTGCTGCGGAGAAGGGGGTAGAGGTGGCCTTCGAGGCCAGCGTTGGCGGTGGGATCCCCTGTATCAAAGGGTTGAAGGAGGGACTGGTTGCAAACCATATCTCCACAATTATCGGCATCATGAACGGTACGGCCAACTATATTCTCACCAGGATGACCCGATATGGAGACACCTTTCAGGAGGTGCTCAAGGATGCCCAGAGGCTTGGTTACGCAGAGGCAGACCCGACTTATGATGTTGAGGGGATCGATACGGCTCACAAGCTGGTGATAATGTCCACCATAGCCTTTGGGCAGAAAGTTACATTAGATCAGGTATATACCGAGGGGATATCCAGAATCACCCCAACAGATATTGCCTTTGCCTCAGAGCTCGGTTTTATAGTCAAACTCCTGGCCATAGGCAGGTTGTCCAATGGTCAGATAGAGGTGCGGGTGCATCCAACCATGATACCGGAGGACCATCTCCTGTCCCATGTCCAGGGTGCCTACAATGCTGTCTATTTCATGGGAGACGCAGTGGGCAAGGTTATGATGTATGGCATGGGCGCAGGCCAGATGCCTACAGGCAGTGCAGTGGTTGCAGATATAGTGGATATAGCGAGGAATATATCCGTTGGTTCTGCAAACCGGGTCCCCTCATTGGGAATGCCGTTTGCTTCCCTGAAAGAGGCCGAGATCAAACCCATGGATAAGGTAATATGCAAGTATTATTTCAGGTTCATGGTGAAGGACAGCCCCGGAGTCCTTTCAAAGATATCTGGCGTTCTTGGGGAAAACGGGATCAGTATTCAGTCTGTGGTTCAGAAGGGCAGGGATAGTGAAGGTGCCGTCCCTATTGTCATGGTTACCCATGAGGCAGAGGAGGCAAGGGTGAATGCCGCCCTGGACACCATTAGCCATATTGATTTCGTGCTGGACCAGCCCCTGACCATCAGGATCGAGGATCTGGATTCCCTTGAGGATTCCCTGTAACAAGGAGGTTAGATTATGCCCGGAAAAAGGAGCGACAACTCTCCTGCAGAGATGGTTCAGCAGGAGACCCCTGACATCTCTATGCCGGCTGAAAAATATATCGTGCTGGTTGGCGATGGCATGGCCGATTATCCCGTTGATGAGCTTGGCGGCAGGACAATTCTTCAGGCTGCCAGGACACCATATATCGATCTGCTCTGCCGGCTCGGTGAGGTAGGTCTTGTGAACACCATCCCTGAGGATATGGAGCCGGGAAGTGATGTGGCCAATATGTCTCTAATGGGATATGACCCGAAGAAGTATCACACTGGTCGTGGCCCTCTCGAGGCAGGGGCCATGGGTGTAAAGATGAATCCTGAGGATGTGGCATTCAGGTGCAATCTTGTAACCCTTGGCTTCAGGGATGGCCGGGTCTATATGGATGATTACAGTGCAGGGCATATCTCCACCAATGAGGCCAGAAAACTCCTGATGGACCTGAAACCGCAAATCAACACCCGTTCCTTTGAGATCTATGGCGGTGTCAGCTACAGGCATCTTCTTCTCTGGAAGGGTGGGCCTGAAGGTTTGGCCACTGTTCCGCCTCACGATTTTACCGGCAAGGATGTAACAGATGCCTGGCGCGTCTATGAAGAGGAACCTGTGCTCTATGAACTCCTGGTACAGGCCATCAATCTTTTCCGGCGCCATCCTGTCAACCTCAAGAGGGAAAAGGAGGGCAAGCCTGTTGCAAATTCCCTCTGGCCATGGGGGCAGGGCAGAAGGCCTGTAATGCCTACTTTCCCTGATATGTATGATATCAAGGGATCGGTAATAGCCGCAGTTGACCTGATAAAAGGGCTTGGTGTCTGGGCAGGCCTGGAACCTGTGAAGGTTCCTGGTGCTACAGGTTATCTCGATACTGATTACAGTGCCAAGGCCAATGCAGCCATAGAGGAGATAAAGAAAAAGGATCTGGTCTTTCTCCACCTTGAGGCACCTGACGAGGCAGGTCATATGGGAAGCATTAAGGAGAAGATACGTGCTGTGGAGCGGTTTGACAAGGAGATCGTAGGGCCGGTTTATGAGGGGATGAAAGAGATATCCTCCTCCTTCAGGATGCTAATCGTTACTGATCACTATACTCCGGTATCTCTCAAGACCCATGTCCTCGGGCCTGTGCCCTATGTGATCTACGATAGCTTGGAGCCCAAGGAGAATTCGGAGGCCACCTTTGATGAGGTCTTTGCAGAATCAACTGGTATCATAGTGGATTCGGGGCATGCTCTCATGGAGCGATTTCTCGGTGTAGAGGCCAGATATGTGGAGCTGGACCCCAAAAAGAGGCAGCAGAGGGGGCGATAGGGGTCAGAGGATATGGTTGAAGGTCCTGCAAAGATAGACCATACCCTGTTTTATCGTGTGATATATGGTGATACCGACAAGGCGGGCGTGGTCTATTACGGCACCTATATGCGTCTCTTTGAGATAGGACGGACCGAGCTTCTGCGGGAGCGTATGGGGCTCCCGTATTCCCATCTCGAGGAGAGAGGGATCATCTTTCCTGTAGTGGAGCTGAACTGCCGTTACAAGGCCCCTGCAAGATATGATGATCTTCTGGAGATATGGACCTGTATTCAGGGGTGCAGCAAGGTCTCCATAACATTCAGATATGAAATTCGCAGGGATGGTAAACTGCTGGTCCATGGCAGTACCAAACATGCATCAGTGGATCTTGACGGCCATCTTGCAAGGTTGCCTCAGGAGCTGATCCAGGTTATAGGTTCCTGTTAGATCTCCTGACCATGCCTTTTTCCGGGAGGTCTGCCTTGCTGCGGCAGAATGGGGTGTGGACCCGGGACAACTCTCTAACAGTTGGCCAAGGGTGACCAGAAGGCATGAGAATCCCGGAGATTGCTTCTTTGGATAGAGCGTTGAGTAGAAAAGAGAATGGGCTTCATTCCTGAAGATCTCCTTCAGCAGATTCTGGATGCCGCCGATATCCGGCAGGTGGTTCAGGAATATGTTCCTCTCAAAAAGAGGGGCAGGAACTGGGTAGGTCTCTGTCCCTTCCATTCAGACAAGGATCCCTCCTTCACTGTCAGCGAAGACAAACAGATCTTTTACTGTTTCGGCTGTGGTGAGGGGGGTAACATCATAAAGTTCCTCATGCGTATAGATGGCCTCTCGTTTGTGGAGGCAGCCAGGGCCTTGGCAGGCCGGTACGGGATAGAGATTCCCTCTGTACACTCCTCGGCCCGCAGCAGAAAGGTAACCAGTGAAAGGGAGCAACTCCTTGCCCTCAATGAGGCGGCCTGCTCCTTCTTTGTGGAAAACCTGAAGAACTCCAAGATAGGAGTGGATGCCCAGGCCTATCTCAGCAGAAGGGGTTTATCCCAGGAGACCATAGAGCGGTTTTCCCTGGGATGGGCACCTGATTCATGGGACAGCCTGGTTAATTTTTTCACAGAGAGGGGGATGGATCTATCCAGTGCTGAAAAGGCTGGCCTTATTGTTGCCCGCAGTAATGCCCCGGGATATTACGATCGTTTCAGAGGAAGGATCATCTTTCCCATTCAGGATCACAGGGGGCGGACTGTAGCC
>JALSKY010000040.1 GCA_026988585.1 Deltaproteobacteria bacterium | reverse complement strand
TCATAGATAAATACGATTTTGACGTTGTTCTTACAGACCTGAAGATGCCTCATGTGGATGGTTTTGCTGTGTTGGGCCATGTAAAGGGTATCAGACCGGATACCGAGGTGATAATGATAACAGGATATGCAACCATAGATTCAGCTATAGAGAGCATGAAGGCAGGGGCCTTCCACTATATTCCCAAGCCGTTCAAGATAGATGAGGTCAGGAAAACAGTAGAACGGGCAATGGAGAAAAGACGTCTTGTGCTGGAAAATCGGGAGGTTAAAGAGAAGCTCGAAAGAATTTCCGGCATAAACCTGATTGCTGAAGATCCTGCCATGAAAGCCGTGCTCGAGCTGGCCCGCAGAGTGGCGACCAGTGACTGTAGCGTGCTTATCACTGGGGAGAGTGGCACGGGAAAGGAGGTGGTGGCAAGATATATCCATGCTATGAGTCCCCGTGGTGAAAGGTCTATGGTTGCCGTCAACTGTGGGGTGTTTCAGGAGGAACTCCTTGCCAACGAGCTGTTTGGTCATGAAAAGGGTGCTTTCACAGGGGCTGATGCCCCCAAGAAGGGGTTGATAGAGGAGGCAGATGGCAGCACCCTGTTTCTTGATGAAGTGACTGAAATAACGCCTTCGATGCAGGTTAAGCTGTTAAGGATACTCCAGGAGCGAGAATTTCGGAGGATCGGTGCAAACCGTTCCAGGAAGGTAGATGTACGCTTTCTCTTTGCTACCAATAGAAATATAGAGCAGATGGTAGAGGAAGGGGCCTTCAGACAGGATCTCTATTTTCGTATCAATGTAGTGAAGATTCAGATACCGCCTCTTTCCCAAAGAAAGAGGGATATCCCTGTCCTGGTACACTATTTCATGAGCAAATACAGCGAAAAAAGTGGTAAGGATGTTCGTTTTATCACCCCGGAGGCTATGGAGATGCTCAAGCATTACAGTTATCCAGGGAATGTAAGGGAACTTGAAAATATTATTGAACGGGCTGTGATCTTGACCAGAGATAATACCATAGGCCTGGAAAATCTTCCGGAAATGGGTGTCTCCATATTCAGGCCCCAACAAAACGCCTTGCCCAGTCTGGAGGAACAGGAGAAGAATTATATCAGATGGGTGCTGCAACAGACAGACTGGAACAAGACCAGGGCGGCTGAGATTTTGGAGATAGACAGGGTTTCTTTATGGAGAAAGATAAAACGATACGGTCTGGCTCGAGAGGAAGATAATAGATAGATAGTTTATGAATGCGGGCAAGACAGGGTAAAGCGGCTGATCAGGCCATTTTTTCATCTATTAGGACTACTGGACAGTCCAGCTTATAGAGCCATTTGCGATATTTTTTCCCGAGCAGTGTCTCTTCCGCCCATTTTTGATCCAGTACGACTGAAATTATATTGCTGGTAGAATGAACCAGTGATTTCAGTTCCTCTTTCGTAAGTTCTTTCAAGTTTATAAAGATGAAAGGGACATCTATTTTTCTCCTGATCCTTCTAACCAGAGATTGTTCCTGATCACGACGCACTTTGTCTGCTATATGAAACACTATCAAGGCTGAGTCTGTGTTACGGCAGAGGTCAGCACTATATTTCAGACTCTTGCTTCCTGGGCCTTCCAGATTGGTAACAAGTATCACAGAGTCTTTTTTTATGTTGAGAAAGTTTTTGGCCTCTTCCGGTTGGTTTGCTTCTGCAAAGGTCACAGCACTCATGGTGTTGTCAAAGTAGGAGCGCCACTTTTGCAGATATCCCTGTTTTTTCCCCTGGTGTTGGTTTGCCATTTTACTCCTCCCTGATATGGGCTTTTCCTAAAAATTCTATCAAGTTTTGTGCCGACATTTTAATCCTTTGAAAAAACAACGAGTTATTTATTTGCGGATGAATCATTACCCGTTGTCTTTTGTAGCATGACAGCTTTTTCAAAAAAAAATCCAATAATTTTATCGCGTTAATGGTGTGCCTGTGGGTGTTGCATTTATGCGGCCTCGTGTTTCATTTTGCAATAGTCCGTTTCTGAACCATGATTCATCAACTTTTGGTGCATCATGTTACAAATAGATAAAGTGTGATAAAGCAGGGTGTTGTCTCCGGTTTATGGTTGGGGATTAGTATCTTTTTCAGTGTTTTTTGCATTAGAATGTTCGCTTGCGGAGAAGGTGGCGTTACAAAATGTAACATCTTGGGATGTTTTTGGGCGCCCTTAAATCATTTTTATTCAATTAAAACAGATGGTTTGTTGTGTCGTGTGTTTGGCATGATCCTTGATAGTAAAAAAGCACAATTTGCAAGGAGCTTCGGGAACAGGATTTGGCTGCCAAGTATGGTCCGGAAAGGAGAAATTGATGAGTGCAAAATTGACGAGCTTTGATAGGGCGATGATGGCCATTACCTATGCAGAAGCAGGAGAGCATGAAACCGCAAAAGAAATTGTGAGTTCAGAAAGAAAGGAGAAGATCATGAAACCCACACACAACAAAGGGGCCTTGGCCCTGAAAACTCTGGTCTTTGGGGCCGCATCACTTTCTCTATACTATATTGTCTTTACACATGTGGACTGGATTACTACGGAGTTTACAAAGGGAGGCTGGCATGCTGCCTATCCTGTATGTACGGCACTGATATTTTCTTTTGTCCACGGGGCCTTTGCCAGTAATTTTCTTTCACTGATCGGACTCGAAGCCAAGGGTCATTAAAAAGCTGATAACAAGGAGGGGAAAAATGAAGCGTACACTGATATTGTTGATGGCCCTGGTCTTAGGCCTCTGTTTTTCTGCAACTGCTGTTTTTGCCGGAGGCGGTGGTCCGCCCAAGAACATGATCAAAGGATTTATCCTCAAGGTCAATCCGGAAAACAGGACGATACTTTTTGAAAAGGATGCAACAAAAGAGAAGCTTACCCTGGTTTTACCTGAGGATCAGGATCTGGAGTCGATCCCGTTCGGGAAAAAGGTCCTGGTGAGTCTGGTCACCAAGGATCACGAGATCACCAATAAGATCAAACACATATCTGTCATGTTTATAGATATGCCTCCCAGTAAGATTGTCGCCCTTTTGATGGTGGGCTTGATTGGGGGGCTGCTCAGCGGATTCATCGGTTCTGGAGGTGCATTCGTTTTAACTCCTTCCATGATGTCCCTTGGTGCACCTGGCGCTGTTGCTGTTGCCAGTAATATGTGTCACAAATTTCCCAAGGCAATGGTGGGTGCTTATAAAAGATGGAAATATGGACAGGTTGATATCAAGCTTGGTCTGGTAATGGCCTCATCTGCCATTATCGGTGTGCAGATAGGGATCAAGATCCAGAAATATATCCTGGATCATTGGGGTAATGCCGGATCCAATCTCTATGTTAGCGTTATGTTTGTAATTGTATTGGTTTTGGTAGGCGGTTATGTGTTTTATGATGCATACAAGCTGGCCAAGGGGGGTAAGGAAGCCGAGACTACAAAGTTAGCGCAGGCCCTGCAAAAGATAAATTTGCCGCCAATGATTCACTTCAAGCAGGCCAACATAAGGATATCCGCATGGTTTACCCTGCCTGTAGGTGTGGCTACCGGCATGTTGGCTGCGACCATAGCTGTAGGTGGATTTATCGGGGTGCCTGGACTCATATATGTACTTGGCGCTTCTGCTATCGTAGCCAGTGCAACGGAACTGGTAATAGCCTTTGTCATGGGATTATGGGGTTCCATACAGTGGGGGCTCAGCGGACTTATAGATATTCGTCTTACCCTTCTTATTCTTGCTGCCTCTCTCTTTGGTGTTCAGCTCGGTGCCCTGGGGACCACTTATGTCAAGGACTACGTGATAAAGGTTGTAATGGGCGCAGTCATGCTTATCGTATCTGTAAGCCGTGGAGCCAAGATACCTGAATATTTGGCGGATCTTGGGTTGCGTGCTCCCCTTTCACCTGAAGCCAGGGCCATGTATGAAGCCATAAGCTTCTGGGCTCTGATTGCTGCCCTTGGAACTGCCGGTATAGTCATTACCTTTTTCATGGTGAAGGGTATGTTGGCGGCCAGGGCAGAAGAGCACAAAAAGGAGGCAGTATCACATGGGTAGATTCAGGAAGATCCTGGTAGCTTATGATGGATCTCCTTCTGCTAAGAATGCCCTCAGAGAGGCCTGCAGGCTGGCAAAGGCAGAACAGGCCTGGATAAAATTGCTGGCTGTAGTGCCTCCCTATGAGGGGGATCTTGCTTTAGTAGGGGTGCCCAATATAAAGGAGGCCATCGAGGGGCCGGGGCGCAGGTTGTTGGAAGAGGCTGAAAAGATAGCTCAAGAAGAGAATGTCAACGCCCTGAAGGATCTGGAGCAGGGTGAGCCCTTCGAGCGAATTGTAGCTGTTGCAG
>JALSKY010000039.1 GCA_026988585.1 Deltaproteobacteria bacterium | reverse complement strand
AAGATACTTGGAAGATCCTCCTCCCTGATCCCCTTACCATTGTCTATCACCTTCAGCTCAATTCTATCGCCGATTCTTCGGCCACTGAGTATTATATTGCCGCCCTGATCCGGAAGGGCCTGCCATGCATTGATTATCAGATTCAGGAAGACCTGCTTCATCAACTGCGGATCAGCCCAGGCCTCCAGCCCTTCTGGAATCCGATTCTGGAGATCCACTCCCCGAAAACCCTTGCGCTTAAGGAGCAGTTCCATTACCTGCTGTGTAAGCAGTAAAAAATCCACCATCTCCTGCTGCTTCTGTTCAGGCCTGCCATAGAGCAGGAAAGATTTGGTAAGGTCTTCAAGACGGTCGGTCTCCTTTATTATTATCTCCAGGAGATGCCTGTTGTTTGGATCTCCTCCCCCCTTGCTCACCATGAATTCAGCAGCTCCACGGATGGAGGCCAAGGGGTTCCTTATCTCATGCGCCAGCCCCGCAGCCATCTCTCCCAGCGCCACAAGCCGATCCACCATCTGGAGGCGCCGCTCCTGCTCCTTTGCCTCTGTGATGTCCTGAAAGATCAGGCCATAGCCCACCAGTTCATCAGCACTGTCCTCAATGGGAAAACAGGATATCCCCAGGACCATCCTCTTTCCGTCAACATCCATGGAGATCTCATGCCGGTCATTTGTCATAGAGGACGTGCAATCTTCAAGAAAAGGGGCTGCCTCAGGCCATATCTCTGAGAGAGCTGCTCCGTAGCAGTTTTTTATCCCTTCTCCAAGGATACGGATTGCAGCAATGTTGTAATAGATGATCTTGCCTTGATTATCCAGGGTTATCAGCCCGGATCTCATGCTGTTGATCAGGTGTTTCTGGATCTCCTGGAGCCGGTGCATGCTCTGATGCATCTCGAAGAGATTCTCCTCTGCCTGCCACAACCTGCGTCCCAGGAGGATGGTCAGCAGGGCTATCAGGTTGAAAGCACCCATGTTCACTGAAAAGAGAAATATCTTCTGGGCCAGATCCCTGCTGCCATCCTGTGACAACCAGAAAATCAGTGCAAAACCTGCAGTATTCATCAATGCAGACAGGGTGCCTGTCTCCTTACCGCCCAAGAGACATGCAGTGATCATTGCCACAGGAAAGAGGAAGAGAAACGGGCTTGATGCACCAGATGTCAGGTGGACCAGCAGGGATACCATGAGTGCATCTGCTACCACCATGGTGAGTTTAAGCACTCTTCCCGGCCCCCTGAAGCGGAACCAGAACAGATGGACGACAGCAAGCAGCAGTGCTGTTGCCAAAAGAGGCAGCATGGCGGAGATATCTCCAATGCAGGATGGACATATCCTCTCATAACAGAGTATCCCCACAGAAAGGAGTAAATAGAGCAGTATCCTGCCTGAGACCGCCCAGTAAAAGACCCTTTCCACCTGTCTAACCAAGCTCATATTTTGCCACCCTGTATCTGAAGGACCTGAAATTCAGGCCAAGAAGCCTGGCTGCCTCCTTCTTCCTGCCGTTGCACCTCTCCAGGGCCTGGGTCAGGAGATCTTTCTCCATCTGCTCCAGAAAACCGTCCAGATCCATCCCCTTTTCCGGCAGGATTACCCGGAGCTGCCCGGGAGCACCCTCCTGAACCGGATCCACGCCTGAAGAGCTGCCGGCATCCCCCTTGCCCTGCTTGAATCTTGCCAGGCTGAGACTTTCCGGAAGTATCAGACTGGATGAAGAGAGGGCCACGCTTCGCTCTATGATATTCTCAAGTTCCCTGACGTTTCCAGGGAAGTGATATTCCATCAGGGCCTCCATCGCGAACCTGGAGATTCCCTGAACGCTCTTGCCCTGGTCTGCACCATATTTGTCAAAGAAATACTGGACCAGCAGGGGAATATCCTCCTTTCTCTCCCGGAGGGGTGGGATATGCAGATGCAGAACATTGAGCCGGTAATAGAGATCTTCCCTGAATTCACCCTTCATAACCTCCTCTTCCAGATCCCTGTTGGTTGCTGCTATTATCCGGCAATCTGAAGTCTCAGGAACAGTTCCTCCTACAGGTATAAAGCTCTTCTGCTGCACTGCCCTCAGGAGCTTTACCTGGAGAAGCAGGGGCAACTCGCCGATTTCGTCCAGGAAAATTGTCCCGCCATGGGCAAGGGCAAATAGTCCCTTCTTATCCCGGTCTGCCCCGGTAAAGGCACCTCGTACATGGCCAAAGAGTTCACTCTCCAGCAAGGTCTCCGGGATGCCGCCACAGTTTACTGTAATGAACGGGGCATCCTTTCTGGGGCTCAGATCATGGATTGCCCTAGCAACGAGCTCCTTGCCTGTACCGCTCTCTCCTGTAATCAACACACTGGAGGAGGAATCGGCTATCCTGTTGACAAGCTGGAATATATTGATCATTGCAGGGCTCTGGGCCACCATTGCCCCGCATCGATACACCTTCCTCTCCCTGTCTGATACAGTTTCCGTGGTCTCCAACTCACGAGCATTAAGGGCATTCTGGATTATCTCCCTGAGTTCCTCAAGGTGAAAGGGTTTGGTCACATAGTCCCATGCCCCTTCCCGCATGGCTTCAACTGCAGAATCCAGAGAGGCAAAGGCGGTTATCAGAATCACTGGCAGGGTGGGTTCCATCCGTTTCAGCTCTTTGAGAAGCTGCACTCCATCCATGCCGGACATCCTGATATCTGACACCACCAGGGCAGGCACCTTTTCCTTGACCTGTTCCATGGCCTCCTCTGCAGAGGAGGCTGAAACCACCTTGTAACCCTCATTAACCAGAAAGATCTCGAGAAACTCCCTGAGACTGTTGTCATCATCCACCACAAGGACAGTCTGCTTTGCGGTAATTCCAGTGAGATGGTTATCATTATCGGACAGAGCACTCAAGGCCTGCATGAAATTCCTCCTGATGACATTACTGCTTTTTACTGTTTATCGTCACCAGGCTGACAAAAATTGACTCTTTTGCTTAAAATCAAGGAAATGAAAGGGGGAAGTTGCAGGAAGATAAGTTGCAATAAGCTCTGCATCGCGATATCCATCTGTCAACATGAAGATCATACTGTTAAACCCGTGGATAGCGGATTTTGCTGCATACAATTTCTGGACAAGACCCATAGGTCTCTATAGGGTTGCCGAATGGTTTTATGAACGGGGGGCGGAACCGGTACTCATGGATTGCATGTCCGGTTTTCCTGCCCCTGGCAAGTTCAGGAGAGAACACAGGGAGCTGCCATCAGGATTATCCCTGGACGGAATGGACCGGCACTTTGCCCGATATGGGATATCAGACCAGGAATTTGACGCACAGTTGATCAAGCTCCTGCCTGCAGATGCAGTTCTGGTAACATCTGTCATGAGTTACTGGTATCCGGGAGTTATCTGGGCCATAGAGAGGATTCGCAAGATCGCTGGCCAGATCCCTGTCGGCCTTGGCGGGATATATGCTACACTGTGGCCGAAACACGCAGCTTCCTGCTCAGGAGCAGACAGGATATTTCCGGGGAACCTGGAATCCTTTTCCAACGAACTGGCAACTTGGCTCAATCTGCCAAAGGATCCGGTAAGACCATTTCGGCCATGGTACGAATTAGGGCTTCATGACAACAGCCCCTTCTCCGGCATACGTACTGCTACGGGGTGCCCATTCAATTGCACATATTGTGCATCCAGACTGGTCTCAGGACCATTCAGGGAACGCAAATGGAGAGATATTCTGACGGAGATTACCGCTCTTTACAGCATAGGAGTAAGGAATTTTTCATTTTATGATGATGCACTCCTGGTCAATTTTGACAAAAGGCTGGGAGTTGTGCTGCAATGCCTCCTGAGCAGTAAGATCATGCCAAGATTTCACACCCCCAACGGACTGCACGCACGGCTCATCAATGATCAGGTAGCAGAACTTCTAACAGCAAACAGGTTTCAAACTGTACGTCTCAGCTTGGAGACCGTAAATATAAGGAGACAGATGGAGACCGGTGGCAAGGTCTCTGCACAAGAGGTAGGAAATGCGGTCAAACTGCTTCTCTCCAAGGGCATGGAGAAAAAATCAATAGGCATTTATCTCCTGGCAGGACTGCCAGGCCAGGATATCTCTGAGATAGAAACAGGGATAAGATTTGTAAAATCCCTCGGTGTCCGCCCCTATATCTCGGAATACTCACCCATTCCAGGCACACCGGAATGGAAAAAACTGGAACAGGACGGGATAGTATCTTCCACCATGGATCCAATCCTCACCAATAACACCATATTCTACTGGCATCTAATGGGCCTTGACAGGGAGAGGTTCAATCAGCTCAAGAAACTGGCTCGACAACAGTCCCTTTGAAATTGGAAGCAAAGAATGAGTGGGCCAGGCATATAG
>JALSKY010000038.1 GCA_026988585.1 Deltaproteobacteria bacterium | reverse complement strand
GCTTATGAACGCCTTCGGTTCAGAAAAGCGGATGTCTCTTGCCCTGGAAGTACCGGACCTGGACAGCCTGGGTATGGATGTACTGGCCTTCATGGAGGCAGAGGCCCCTAATACCCTTATGAAGAAGCTCAAGATGATTCCAAAGCTCAAAAGATTGAGCAACACCATGCCCAAAATGGTCAAGCAGGGCCCGTGCCAGGATATCGTCATGAAGGATGATCAGGTGGATCTCACCAGGATCCCTGTACTCAAGTGCTGGCCTGAAGACGGTGGTCCATTCATCACCCTCCCCCTGGTCTTCACAAGAGACCCTGATACAGGCACGAGAAACGTGGGAATGTACAGGATGCAGGTCTTTGACAAAAACACCACCGGTATGCACTGGCACACCCATAAAGGAGGGGCGCACCACTACAGAAAGGCAGAGGCAAGAGGTGAAAGGCTGGAGGTCGCAGTAGCCATAGGCCCAGAGCCTGCCATGACCTATGCTGCTACCGCCCCGCTCCCTGACGATGTGGATGAGGTAATTTTTGCCGGATATCTAAGGCAGGCACCGGTAGAGCTGGTCAAGTGCCTGACAGTCGATCTCGAGGTCCCTGCCACCTCACAGATTGTCCTGGAAGGATACGTAGAACCCAGGGAACGCCGGATCGAAGGACCCTTCGGAGACCACACCGGTTACTACTCACTGGCAGATGAATATCCTGTTTTCCATGTTACATGTGTAACCATGCGAAAAGATGGCATATATCCCTCTACCATAGTAGGTCAGCCTCCCCAGGAAGACTGCTATATGGCCAAGGCAACAGAAAGACTCTTTCTGCCCCTGATCAAGAAGACCCTTCCGGAAATTGTGGATATGAATCTGCCCTTGGAAGGGGTCTTTCACAATCTGGCCTTCGTTTCCATAGACAAGAGGTATCCAGGTCATGCAAGAAAGGTGGCCAATGCCCTTTGGGGATTGGGCCAGATGATGTTTTGCAAGATCATCTGCATCTATGACAAAGAAGTGGATGTCCAGGACCTATCCCAGGTATTATGGCGTCTTGGCAACAACATAGACCCTGAAAGGGATATATTCTTCACACAAGGGCCTGTGGATGCCCTTGATCATGCCGCTCCATTGCCACATTATGGCAGCAAGATGGGGATAGACTGCACCAGGAAATGGCCGGAAGAGGGATTTCAGAGGGATTGGCCAGAGGTTATCCAGATGGATCCGGATATAAAGGCAAAAATAGACAAAATCTGGCCCAAGCTCGGTCTTGACTGATGTCCCAAGACATGAATCAGCCTGTGAACAGCCCCCAGGCCATTTTAAACAGAGACGATCCAAAGGCTCCGGTCCTGATGGCTGTTACCGGGGCCAGCGGCTCCATCTATGCCTTTAAATTCATGGAGATACTGAGTAGGGAGCGGGTAGATGTCCACCTGGTTGTCTCCGATACCGGTAAGATGGTAATACAGCATGAACTGGGAAGAGAAAAGGCAGAACAACTTCTGGATATGGCTGCCCGGATATACCCGGTAGATGCCATAGGCTCTGCTCCGGCAAGCGGTTCCAGCAAATGGCGGGCAATGGTGATCATACCCTGCACAATGGGCACACTTGGGGCTATAACCAGCGGCCATTCATCAAATCTTATCCATAGAGCTGCAGACTGTTTTCTGAAGGAGCGGCGACCCCTGATTGCGGTAGTCAGGGAGACCCCCTTGAACCGCATCCACATAGAGAACATGCTCAGGCTTCACGATGCAGGAGGGATTATCTTTCCTGCAATGCCTGCCTTTTATCAAAAACCTGTAACCCTGGAGGATATTGCCGAATATCTTGCATCGAGAATAGCTGATTTCCTTGGAGTTCCGGTGCAGATCCCCCGATGGCATGGGATCTGATACATTTTTTGATAGATATGATCCAACATTAGTACATAAGACAATTCTGCCGGAACCAAACACATACGGCACCTTTTAGTACCCCCCACATACTACCAATAAAGCGAATGAAATAAAAACACGCTCGTATTGCAGCTTCAGCGGTCTATGACTCAAAAACAAAGAGAACACTTTGGAATTGAAGGTGTCCTCCGAAAAATGAACGCATTTCGAGATGATTCAAGCAAAAAACTTTTACCAGGCATTCGAAGTTTTAAGTTAATCCGCCTTTTATCTAACAATCCTAAAAAAAAACAAAAAAAAGACTAAATATCCTCTAATACAATCCAAAGACTTTCTTAACACTTTCCCTGTATAAAGAGTTCCAAAATCGCTTCACCTTCACCCCAAAAAAAACTACAGGAGGAGAAAAAAATGAAAAGGTATCTGAAGACAGTGGTGATCATGGCTACAATCAGCCTGGCCATCCTAACCGGACAGAAGACGCAGGCAGCAATGTTTGTCGAATCGCCGTCACGTTATCTGGCTGGAGACTTCCATCAACACACACTATATACAGACGGTCGTCTCCCTTTTGCCGAGGTAATGCAAGCAAACAACAACCACGGTCTTGACTTCTGGGCCAACTCTGAACATGGCGGTGGCTTTAATCGTGACGGGAACGGCAACTACTGGGATGATACAGATGTTTATCCACAGAACCCCATCAATCCCGCAAGTTGGTATGAGGAGCGTAGCGGCCATCAAAAGATGTGGCGTTGGCAGACACTCACAGAGTTTGCCTTCGCTGATGTCCTTGCTGCAAGAACCAGATATCCAAACAAAATTATCTTGAGCGGTTTTGAATGGAATGTTCCTGGCCACGAACACTGCTCTACAGGTATAGTGTCAAACGATGGCTCTGCTATCAGCGCTTTCGAATATATGTTTGACGGTTATGATAAAGATCTCAGCCGTGAAAACCAGGAAACACCCTTCGGCATACTTCACAAACAGAATGGACGTTACAACTTCGTACAGGAAGAAACATCTGTCAGCACTGAGTCAAAAACTCCAATAGAGGCCCATGCAGATGCCGTGGCTGCTGTGACTTGGCTGCAGCAGCAATATGAAGCAGGTTTGATTCAGGGTGGATATACTGTATTCGCCCATATTGAACGCAAAGGCACCTGGTCACCAGAGAATGGCGGTGGATACAACATCAACCATTTCCGTGATTTCAACAATGCCGGCCCTGATGTAGCCTTCGGTTTTGAAGGAGCTCCTGGCCATCAAACATCTGGAGACAGAGGTTTTGGTCGTAGTGCAGTTGGTGGAGGCACCTATGGAGGAACCGGATGGTACACTGCCACAATCGGAGGCCTGTGGGATGCCCTGCTTGGCGAGGGTAGAAACTGGTGGAATTTTGCCAGTTCCGATTTCCATATGCACTGGAGCCAGGGAGGAAGTGATTTTTATCCTGGTGAGTACCAGAAGGATTATGTAATGGTAGACACAACTGTTAGCAACAAAGAGGCTGCTGTAGTCGATGGCCTTCGTTCTGGTAACTCCTGGTGGGTCATGGGAGACTTGATCGATCGCCTTCAGTTTACTGCAGAAAGCAATGAAAATATTGCAACAATGGGCCAAACCCTGACTGTAAACGCTGGCGACACAGTTACAATAGCAATACGCGTTCACGATCCTGCAGGCAAGAATAACTGTCCTTTGGACATCAACAATCCATCTCTCGCCCAAGTCGGCATTGAACAGCCTCTTGCCCAGCCTGTACTTGATCATGTTGATCTGATCATGGGCGATGTAACCGGTTATGTTGATCCTGCTGACCCCAATTATACTGTCTCTGTCAACCCAAGCACCGAGGTTGTCCGTACATTCACTACAGATCAAGATTCAGGAGAATATGTTTTTTATTACACCTTCACTGCTGAGGCCGGGAAAAACCTTTATTTCCGGTTACGCGGAACCAACCTGCCTGCAGACGTCCCCTATGAGACTGACAGCAATGGCAATCCCCTCCCGGATTCTGAAGCAAATGACAACATTTATGCAAACCTCGACACCTCTCAGCTCGAAACAGCTCTAATGCCTGGAGTGGAAATAACCACCAACAGCAAGCTGGATGATGTAGCAGAGGCTTATGCAGACCTCTGGTTTTACTCTAATCCGATCTTTATCAAGGTCATAAGTGATATACCTGGTGACCTCAACAACGATGGCATTGTGGATAGAAGCGATCTACACGTAATCAGGGATTATCTCAGGCAGCCTGCAGAGGCATGTCCCGAATGTGACATTGATGGCGATGGACGCATAACCATACTTGATGCCAGAAAACTTGTGAACATCATAAACAGCTATTAATTTTCCATACAATACATCCAACCATTTGGATAGAAGCGATTTTCCCTGGGGCCCCTGACCATGAATGGTCAAGGGCCCTTTTTTCAGCAAAAAAAACGAAATAGAAATAATCACAACCG
>JALSKY010000037.1 GCA_026988585.1 Deltaproteobacteria bacterium | reverse complement strand
CAAGGAGTTGTTTGGGATATGCCTGTCTGGACAGTGGCCAGAGGCGGGAACCAGACCCCCCTGACAATATGACGGGAATTATCTTCATGTCGTTGAAACCTCTCTGCATGAAAAAGGAAAGGTTATTCTGTAATGTATTCGTGGCAGCTCATAAATCTGCACCCTGAAAAGTGATGGAGGAATCTGTCCATTTTTGATAGATTGCTGCCGATATTCACATAGTGCCTGAACCGGTAATCCCTTCGCAGGGATCTGATTCTTGGCTGATCCGGGTCGAACTCCCAGGGATGACAGTAGAAGAGGTAGGTGTGATCACTGTTCAGGATCTTTTCCACTCCCATATTGAATATCCTTACTGGAATCAGGCGGAAATAGCCACCCCCTCCCCATGGCATTGTCCTGCCCCATAGATTGAGGTTGCGAACTGGCATCTCGTAAAGGCCATTATAGCCTTTCAGAAGCCCCGGTTTTTCAACAGTCCATTCTCCTGGAAGTGATCCATAGCGTTCATGGGCGGAAAAGTCGTTAAAACTGGAATCATAGATGAATCCATGATCTTTCAGGATCGAGATCAGTTCCTCAGTCACTGAAAAGTTGGGGGCTCGATATCCAAAAATCTGCTGGTTGGTGATAGATTCCAGAAGTTCCTTACCTCTTTGGATATCCTGGGAAAGTTTAGCCCTTGACAAGGTATTGCACAATTCATGGTTGAAGCCATGACTTGCTATCTCATGTCCGTTTTCGCTGATTTCTTTGATGATCTCCGGACAGTGTTTTGCGATCCAGCCAAGTGCAAAAAAGGTGGCCTTGACATGATGTTTTTTGAACAGGGCCAAGAGGTTACGTGTCGAGGCTTCAATGCGAAGCAGGCTCTTTTCCCATTTTTCATGAGGAAAACAGCTTCTGAGATTCTCTACCTGAAACCAGTCTTCAAGATCAACAGTTATGAGGATAGTCTTTTGCAATTCAATACAAATTATGCACTTCAGCCTATCAGCCCCTCATGGGATATTGATCTCCACAAATCCCATGAAAGCTGACTGTTGGTTATACGCCACGCCCAACACCAGTATATCTGAATCCCAGCCTTTTCATTGTCTCTGGATCATAGACATTTCTGAGATCGATGAAAACAGGTTGCTTCAGCAACCTTTTGATACGTTCAAGATCCAGTGAGCGATACTGATTCCATTCAGTCATGAGCACAGCAGCATCTGCATCCTTGCAAGCCTCATAAGCATTTTTTACATACTCGATGCCATCAGGAAGATATCTCTTTGCTTCTTCCATACCCTGGGGATCGTGTGCCTTGATCCTTGCGCCCTTTTCCATCAGTGCAGGAATTATGGTGATGGAAGGGGCCTCCCTCATATCATCTGTTTCAGGTTTGAAGGTGAGTCCGAGAAAGGCTATGGTCTTGCCCGTCTCTGATCCTCCAATCGCCTCCCGAATCTTCTTTACCATACGGGCCTTTTGGGCCGCATTGACCTCCACTGCGGCCTCAACGAGCCGTACATTTTCTCCATACTCCTGAACTATACGGAGAAGAGCCAGGGTGTCTTTTGGAAAACAGGAGCCGCCATAACCTGGACCAGGATGGAGAAACTTGGGGCCGATTCTGCCGTCCATGCCGATGGCCTTGGCCAGAGCAGTAACGTCAGCTCCTACGGCTTCACACACATTGGCGATCTCATTGATGAAGCTGATCTTCATGGCAAGAAAGGCATTGGCTGCATATTTTGTCAGTTCTGCAGTCTCTATGGTGGTGCAGACTATGGGGGTTTCAATAAGATAGAGAGGTCTGTAGATATCTCGCAACACCTCTTCTGCACGCTGGCTCTCAACTCCAATGACAACTCGGTCAGGCCGCATGAAATCGTTGATGGCAGCCCCCTCCCGGAGAAATTCCGGGTTGGATGCCATGTCGAAATCTGCATCAGGATTGCTCTCCTTCACTATTCTGGCTACCTGACGGGCTGTGCCCACTGGAACAGTGCTCTTGTTTACGATTACAGTATAGTCTTTCAGATAGGGGGCTATCTCTCTTGCTGCCTCAAAAACATAGGTGAGATCAGCATATCCGTCTCCTCTGCGGCTTGTAGGCGTACCAACAGCAAGGAATACAGCGTCTGAATCCGGAATAGCCTCAGATGGATCTGTCGTAAAGTTGAGCCGGCCTTCCTTGACGTTTTTCTCCACAAGAACGTCAAGTCCTGGTTCATATATGGGTATCTCTCCCTGAAGCAGCTTTTCTATCTTTTCCGGAATCTTGTCAACACAGGTGACATGATGACCGAATTCAGAAAAACATGTACCAGTGACCAGGCCAACATACCCCGTGCCTATCATGGTGATGTTCATGGATTGATTCTATCTCCTTTTTTCCAGTTATGATTTGTCCTGTTCGTGCAGCGGTGCATTGGCATCATAGATCTAACTCTTAATGGGAGCTCTTTTTTGGCCCGGAGCCGGTTTGTTTTGTGCGTACCGTTCGATCTCCCTGACCTCTTTCTCCAGTCGGGACAGCTCCCTTCTGAGCTTTTCATATTCGGCCATCTTTTCTCTGAAGTATTGGACCGTTATTCGGGCCTTTTCTTCAAGTCCATCTGGTGTCAAAAGATAGGAGTAATTTCTCTTGTTAGGAGAATTGCAGAAGGCCTCCAGCTTGATATAGCCCTTTTCAGCCAGGCACCTGATGGCATGATTGACTGCACCCAGGCTAATGCCAAGCTCTGAGGCAATACTTCTCTGGGTAAGGTTTTTCCCTGAGGCCAGGATATTGAAAAGTCTGTATTTGAGACTGCTATCCAACTCTACTCAGTGCAGCTATTGGGAAGAGGAAAAGACACGCTACCGCCATTTGGGTGCAGTTTTTTTGACAGCACCCTGTTCACTTTGTGAACAAGTTTATTATATTGGGCTGAAAACGACCGTCAAGCGAAAAAAGATTACAGAAGATTAATATATTACGCTGATTTCAGCTGTGATATTGGGACAACGGTCTCTATCTCCCTTTTCAACAGCTCAACGAGAATAATTGCCCTATCTTTTCCCTCTATACCCTTAAGAATCCCTTCAATAATAGTGTCATTGGGGCGCAGCACCTTTACCCTGTCTCCGGGTTCAAAGCCATATTTGTGACGTGGTTTTACCTGGATTATTCCATCTTCATCCATCCTCTCCATGAGTCCCTGGATGAACCACGCGGGTACCGGAGGATATAGATCTCCAAAATGAACAGGTCCAATGGCACCCCTGGTACTGGATATGGCAATCCAGTTCTTTTCACCCTCTGAAAGTTGCAGGAAGAGATAGCCTGGAAAGAGTGGCGATCGTGCCTCCTTTACCTTGCGTGCATGTCTGACCATTCGAATGGTAACCGGCAGGAATGTATGAAATCCCTGTGCCCTGAAGTTCTCCTCTGCATAGAGCTCCTTTCTGGGCTGGGTCTTTATGGCATACCAGTTTTTCATGGCTGTGGGCCCAATCTCTCCCTTTTATTATCTGATCGGCTTGTAAGATGGATCTGTTAAGAATAAAACAGAAAAAAACCGTAACAGAGGTTAGTAACTTGTTACGGGTGAAGGCCTTCTAAGTTAATTGAGTCTTTCGGACATATGGAGTCGATCCTGCTCCTGGGAAATGGAAAACCAGTCCGGAGGCTCCTTGGCCACGAGCACACTGAAGGTAGTGCCATCTCCCTTAGGAATGAGTGCGGTTTCCAGCACCTGATCCATATGTTCCATTGGCCGTATATCCAGACCCTTCAATATCTTGGAATTTATCTCCTTCAGGTCTTTTTCATTATCTTTTGGTATGATACAGATCTTTTTACCCATACGTCTTGCTGCCAGCAGCTTTTCCTTCAGGCCGCCTATGGGCAGGATCCGTCCTCTCAGGGTGATCTCACCGGTCATGGCCACTTGATGCCGCACAGGCACCTTCAGAAGCGCAGACACAAGGGCTGTGGTTATGGTGATGCCTGCTGAAGGCCCATCCTTGGGAATAGCTCCTTCTGGCACATGAACATGTACGTCTATCTTCTGATAGAAATCTACCGGCAGTTCCAGTTGATGTGCCCTGGAGCGTACATAGCTCATGGCTGCCTGCACAGATTCCTGCATCACATCCCCCAGCTTGCCTGTTATGGTAAGTTGGCCCTTGCCAGGCATGATGGCTACCTCGATCTGGAGCAGGGTGCCTCCAGATTCGGTCCAGGCAAGGCCATTGGCAACTCCAATCTGATCCGCTTCCTCTGAATCGAGCTGTTTATATCTTGGTACACCGAGATATCGTTCCAGGACTGCCCTTCCGATCCTGATAGTGCCCTTTTTCTTTCCCTTGAGGATCTCTCTGGCACTCTTTCTGCAGAGTGCAGCTATGGAGCGCTCCAGGTTCCTGACTCCAGCCTCTCTCGTATAGAGATTTATGATATCCTGGATGG
>JALSKY010000036.1 GCA_026988585.1 Deltaproteobacteria bacterium | reverse complement strand
TCTTCCCATGGCAGAGAGGCCATGAGATTTATTCATTTTTCTTCGTCTGGCTATCTGGCTTGGGTTTATCCTGTTTTTTTTCGACAATCTTTACCTTTATTGTGTTTGGAGAGATCTTCAGAACCTGCATCCCCTCCGGAACTTTGCAACCGGGTTTGACTCTGTGCGAACCGGGTTCCAGGTTGCCGGTGTCAATAGTAACCGGAATGTTCTGGGGCTCAAGCCTCTTCAGCCTGGGTTTTTCTCCGGAAAGGGTGACGCTCACCTCTGTAGGCCAGATGGATTTAATCCTTTTATCAGTGACTACTACAGGAACATGGTTTATCTTTCGAACCCCGGTGGATGGTCTTATAATCACCGTTACCTTGAATCTGGAACTGTCTTCTATCCTCACATTGGCATCCGGAAGATTGATCCCTACCTCTATTGAAAAACTCTTTTTGGCACCCTTGAGGTTTACAGGGGAAAGAGAGATCTCCTGGATCTCCTTTACCACCTTTTCAGGTCCGCTTATGACTGTGTGGACTGGTGAAACAGTTATCTTCTCCACCTCATAACCATCAGCAACCTTCCCAAGGATGACCGGCTTCACCTTTACCGTCTTTTTTAACAGGGGCTGTATATCCAGCTCCAAAACCGAGGGTTTTATCCTGGTAATCTTGACTCCCCCTGGCAGAGAAAAGTCTTCAGGCGTGAGATGGATGGTTGTCACGCCAGGAGACGCATGCCGCAGATCTATTACCTTAGTGATATTCCTTGTGACCAACCCTTTGATTATGCTTCTCAACCCATAAACGCGCAGCTCTACGCTATTGGGGATGTCATTGGCAATTATGAGATCAGGAGGCAGGTTCACGATCTCTATGGGAACAGAGACCCCTACTTCGGCCTTTTCCTGACCCACCACGAATGTCCAAAGCAGGAGAGCTACCATGAAAGAGAGGAGTTTGATCCCGAAATCCTTGAGGAACCAGTTTCGCCAGATCATCTTGCTCCCCTCCTGAACCACCACCAGAAACCTTCAGAGGTATCAGGGGCAAAGCTGTTATGCAGAATGCGTCTCAGAGTGCCTGGATCGATGTTTCGTGTAATTCTGCCCCCGATAGCTACTGAAATTGCCCCAGTCTCTTCAGAGACGATTACTGCTACAGCATCGGTCTGTTCGGTGATACCGATACCTGCCCTGTGCCGTGTCCCAAGCTTTTTGCTTATGTTGGGGTTGGTGGAGAGGGGCAGCACACAGCCTGCTGCTGACAATCTGCCTGCCTGTATCAGCACTGCGCCGTCATGAAGGGGGGTGCACTTGGCAAATATGGTGTTCAACAGGGGACGTGATACTATGGCATCGATTTTCACTCCGGAGTCAACAAAATCGCTCAGTCCCACCTGTCTTTCAAAAATTATCAGCGCACCGGTCTTCTGCATGGAGAGTTCGGAGGCTGCCTTTGCAACCTCTTCCAGGGCATGAAAGGTCTTTACCTTATGCTTGAGAAAGGGGGATTGACCAAATTGTGTAAGCACTCTGCGGATATCATCCTGAAAGACTATAACTATCAGGAGAAACAGGGAGCTAAGGGCCGTGCCCAGGAGCCAGTGCAGGGTGTATAGTTCAAGCTGTTTGGCAACGAAATAGATGAATACTATCACCCCGAGCCCTGCTGCCATCTGTACAGCCCTGGTACCTTTTATAAGGAGTATTATCCGATAGAAGATGTAGGAGACCAGCAGAATGTCAACCACATCCTGCCAGCGTATTAGGGGAATATATTTCGAGAAGTCATCAAGCATCTATCTTGTCCTGCTGCTGGTCTTTGGGATTGTCTGCTTTCCTTTTTGACTCCTCCATACGTTTTTTCAAGGCCTCTGCAACAAGAACTGCATCCCTGATCATTGCCACATTATGTACCCTGATTATGGATGCTCCATTGAATATGAGTGGCATGACCACGGCTGCCGTAGCAATGTCGCGATCTTCAGGATCTTCTTTGCCGGTTATCTCTCCCAGAAATGCCTTTCTGGATGGACCGACCAATACAGGAAGGGCAAACCTGCTCCTGAAGAGAGAGAGATGGTTGATTATATCCAGGTTATCCTGAAATCTCTTGCCAAAACCGATGCCTGGATCCAGGATTATTCTCCTTTTCGGAATTCCTGCGGCCTGACAAAATTCCAGCCTTTCCTGGAAAAATTCACTGATTTCCTGGACAACGTCTGTATAAACAGGGGCTATCTGCATATCCCGCGGGGTACCCTTCATGTGCATCAGTATCACAGGCACCTGCCATGATAGTGCCACCTGAACCATGTCAGGATCAGCCCTGAGGGCGCTCACATCGTTGATTATGTCTGCTCCGGCTTCTAAGGCGGCTCTTGCCACCAGGGCCTTGCATGTGTCGATGGATATGGGGATGGATGAGTTTTTGCGAATGGCCTTGATGACAGGGATAACGCGCTCCAGTTCTTCCTCAGCAGTAACTGGTTCGGAAAAGGGACGTGTAGATTCTCCTCCAATGTCGATTACGTCAGCCCCCTGTTTCTCAAGGAGATCTGCCTGTAATACGGCCTTGTCCAGGTTGTCGTATTTACCGCCATCAGAAAAGGAGTCTGGAGTACAGTTGAGTACACCCTGGATGTAAACCCTGCTGCTCCAGTCAATATCTCTAACATTGTTACGGTTTACCCTGGTCATTTAACCATATTTATCCTTAATCGGTCAGGTCGTGTTCTGCCTGAGGTTGCCGTAGATTCATCTTTTTATTGACGGTTTTGGTCATCCCCAGCTTTCTCAATGGTATCGTTCTGATTGGCAGAATTATCCTTTATAGCCTCTGTTTCCTGATCCAGTTGTCCAGCATCAGTCTTGCCTTCCTGGTCATGGGATCTATCGAGCGGTTTGCTGTCCATGCTGGAACTGTTTTCAGGTTCATTATCTTTTTCGGCAGAGTTTTCAGAAACATCCTTCTTCCTGGGAGCTCCGCATGATCCCAGCAACTGGTCAATCTCTTTAGCTCCGAGAGACTCCCTTTCAAGCAGTGCTTCCGCAATGGCATGGAGGCATTCGATGTGCTCTGTCAGGAGATCCTTGCACTGATTGTAGGCATTGGTGATGATTTTCAGCACCTCTTTGTCGATCTTGTTTGCAGTGGCCTCGCTGTACTCCTTTACATGGCCAAAATCCCTGCCTAAAAATACCTCTTTACCCTGCTGTTCAAAGGAGACCGGACCAAAGGCATCGCTCATTCCCCATTCCCGCACCATCTTTCTTGCAAGGGCGGAGACCCGTTCGATATCGTTTCCAGCACCTGTGGTCAACTCATTAAAGATTATCTCCTCAGCAACCCGGCCACCCAAGAGGATCACCATGTTGTTGAGGATATAGGACCTGGGATAGGTATGGCGCTCGTCCTCAGGCAACTGCTGGGTTACTCCAAGGGCCCGTCCACGGGGTATGATGGTTACCTTGTGTACAGGATCTGTACCGGGCAGAAGCATAGCTGCAAGACAGTGGCCTGCCTCATGGTATGCAGTGATCCTCTTTTCCTCATCGGTAAGAATCATGCTCTTGCGCTCCACTCCCATGAGGACCTTGTCCTTGGCTCGTTCAAAGTCAGACATATCTACCTTGTCCTTGCCGTCCCGGGCAGCCAGTAGGGCCGCTTCATTTACAAGATTTTCAAGATCCGCCCCGGAAAAACCCGGTGTGCCCTTGGCAATCGTATTGATATCAACATCATCAGCCAGGGGAACCCTTTGACAATGGACCTTGAGAATTGCTTCTCTCCCCTTGATATCAGGGACTGGTACGGTTATCTGCCTGTCGAAACGGCCAGGACGCAGCAGGGCAGGGTCCAGAACATCAGGGCGATTAGTGGCGGAGATTACGATTACACCTTCATTGGTATCGAATCCATCCATCTCCACCAGGAGCTGATTCAGGGTCTGCTCCCGCTCGTCATGTCCTCCTCCAAGACCAGCACCCCTGTGTCGGCCTACTGCATCAATCTCATCTATGAATATGATACAAGGTGCATGTTTTTTGGCCTGCATGAACAGATCACGGACCCTGGACGCTCCTACGCCCACAAACATCTCAACGAAATCGGAGCCGCTTATGCTGAAAAAAGGCACTCCTGCCTCACCGGCAATGGCCTTGGCCAGCAGTGTCTTTCCAGTACCTGGCGGCCCTACCAGGAGAACGCCCTTGGGAATCCGTCCGCCAAGACGGGTAAATTTCTGTGGATCTTTGAGGAAATCAATGACCTCCTCCAGCTCCTCTTTGGCCTCTTCTACCCCTGCAACATCATCAAAGGTGATATTGATGTTTTCCCCTGTGAGCATTCTGGCCTTGCTTCTGCCAAAGGACATGGCACGGCCACTGCCGCCCTGCATCTGCCGCATAAAGAAGATCCATACCCCAATGAGCAGCAGCATGGGAAACCAGGAGATGAAGATTGTGATA
>JALSKY010000035.1 GCA_026988585.1 Deltaproteobacteria bacterium | reverse complement strand
AGCCAAGCCTGAGAAGGTGGAGATCGTGGGGATGCCTAATCCCCATGTCTGGAATCCCCTGGATGACGATTGGGGACTGCCTGAGGATTGGAAAGAGACCTTTCTGCAGGGGATGAGGGAGAGACTGGAAAAGCACCGTTCATTCAAGATATTTATGGATATCTGTGTCAGGTGCGGTGCGTGCGCTGATAAATGCCATTTTTTCCTTGGGTCTGGAGATCCCAAGAATATGCCTGTAGCCAGGGCAGAGCTGATACGTTCTGTTTACAGGGGTGAGTTTACCAAGGCCGGCAAAATTCTTGGAAGGCTTGCTGGAGGCAGAAAAATTACCGAGGATGTCCTGAAAGAGATCTGGTATTACCTGTTTCAGTGTACTGAATGCCGCCGCTGCTCTCTATTCTGTCCTTATGGAATCGATACTGCTGAGGTCACTATAATAGGCAGGGAGCTTATCAATCTCTTTGGCCTCAATATCAACTGGATCCAGGAGCCGGTTGCCAACTGTTATGAGACGGGTAACCACCTTGGGTTGCTGCCACACACCTTCAAGCAGAACATCGAGTTCATGTGTATGGATATTGAGGAGTTTGTAGGTGTCACTATAGAGCCTCCCTTTAACAAAAAGGGTGCTGAGATTCTCTTTGTGACTCCTTCAGGTGATGTCTTTGCAGAACCTGGCATATATACCCTGGCCGGATATCTGATGCTGTTCGAGCATATCGGCCTGGATTATACCTGGAGTACTTACGCTTCCGAGGGAGGTAATTTTGGTTTCTTCACCTCTCTGGAGATGGCTCAGAGATTGAATGCCAAGATATACCATGAAGCCAAGAGGCTTGGTGTGAAATGGATCCTTGGCGGAGAGTGCGGTCATATGTGGAGGGTGGTCCATCAGTATATGAACACCTTCAATGGCCCTCCGGAGTTCCTGGAAGAGCCGGTCTCTCCCCTCACTGGAACCAAGTTTGAAAATGCAAAGTCTGCCAAGATGGTTCATATATCTGAGTTCACTGCTGATCTCATAAAGCATGGAAAGCTCAAGCTGGATCCCAGCAGGAATGACTATCTCAAGGTAACCTTTCACGATTCCTGCAACCCTGCCAGGGGAATGGGGATGTTTGAGGAACCGAGATATATAATCAATAACGTCTGTAACAACTTCTATGAGATGCCTGAAAACACCATCCGTGAGCAGACCTTCTGTTGTGGAAGTGGCTCAGGCCTTAATGCCGGCGAGAATATGGAGTTGCGGCTTCGTGGAGGTTTTTCCAGGGCCAATGCAGTAAAATATGTCCATGAACGTTATGGGGTGAACATGCTGGCCAATGTTTGCGCTATCGACAGGGCAGCGCTCTCTGCATCCATGGAGTTTTGGGTGCCTGAAGTCGGTGTTTGCGGCGTCTCAGAGCTGGTAGGTAACGCCCTGATCATGGAGGGCGAAAATGAGAGGACCGTGAACCTCCGGGGCGAAGAGATCCCTGGCAGGGGAGGGGAGGAGGTAACCGAAGATGTATGATTCAGGGAAAGTCATAGCAGGTCTGGTGGTCTTTGCTGCCTTGTTTCTTTGTCCCTTCCTGTATAATCACGGCAGCATGACTGCACAACCGAAGCCCAGCTTAGATACACCAGCAATAAAGAAGCTGGCTGCCAAACGTTGTGTGGAAGACAGGGAATTTATGGTGGCTCATCATATGCAGTTTCTCAATGAGTGGCGTGATGAGGCGTTGAGAAATGGCAATCGGTGGTACAGGAACAAGGCAGGCGAGAAATATCTTATAAGTCTGCAAAACAGCTGTTTGAAGTGCCATAGCAACAAAAAGGAGTTCTGTGACAAGTGCCACGTTTATGCAGGTGTTAAACCATACTGTTGGGATTGTCATATCGATCCAAACGGGAGCAAGCTATGAAAATCGACAGGAGAAAATTTTTAAAGGCGGCTGGGGTATCGGCATTGGCCAGCCTTGGTGGAAAGGGTGCATGGGAGATTCTCGACCCCGGTGCTGTTGATGCAGCCGAGCATGGTGGTCATGGTCATGACAAGGCAAAGGAATCTGGACCAAAGACCCGCTGGGCAATGCTTGTTGATATGCGTGCAATGACAGAGGAAAAGGCGGATAAGATCAGAGAAGTATGTGATTTCGCGCATAATATTCCGCATTGGGATGATCCGGAGCGGGAACTCAAGTGGATATGGAAAGAGGAGTATGAGCATGTCTTTCCCAGTTCATATAACGAGTATATCTCCGATGATATTAAGGCCATGCCCTTCATGTTGCTCTGTAACCATTGCGATGAGCCCCCGTGCGTCAGGGTGTGTCCGGTCCAGGCCACATTTCGCCGTCCAGATGGGCTGGTTGCACAGGATTATCACCGGTGTATAGGTTGCCGTTTCTGTATGGGTGCATGTCCTTACGGGTCACGCAGTTTCAACTGGTTCAGCGCCAAGGTGGCTTTGGAGAAGGAAGAGGGACGGAAGATCAACAAGGAGTTCCCTGTGCGCACCAGAGGCGTTGTAGAGAAGTGTAATTTCTGTGTGGAGCGGATATCTCTCGGGAAGCAGCCTGCATGTGTTGAGGCGTGTCCTGACGTGATGCATTTTGGCAACCTTGCTGATTCAGAATCGGAGATCAGGAAGATATTGAGAAAGCGTATGTCTCTACGCAGAAAACTGGAGCTTGGTACACATCCTATGGTGTTTTACCTTGTTTAGTGTGAGGTCATCATGATTGAAAAGGCATTGAAAGGATCATCTTTTTACTGGGGCTGGCTTGTATTCCTGCTTGCTATTATTGCAGCAGGAGCGCTGGCATTCATTTACCAGTTGAATGTAGGTCTGGGAATAACCGGGATGGGAAGAGATGTCTCCTGGGGTATCTATATAGCTCAGTTTACCTACTTTGTCGGAGTGGCAGCAGGTGCAGTGATGTTGGTGATACCCAAATATCTCCACCATTATACCCGCTATGCCAAGATTGTGGTTTTTGGTGAGTTTATCGCCATCGCAGCGGTCATCATGTGTCTGCTCTTCATCATCGTTGATATTGGACAGCCGCAGCGGATGCTCAATATGATACTTCATCCTACGCCGCGTTCCATCCTGTTCTACGACATGATAGTTCTATGTGGTTACCTCGCCATAAACATTATCTGTGGTTACAATACATTGCTTGCCGATAAGAAAGGTGTGCCCTGCCCCCGTTGGGTGAAACCGGTCATTTACCTCTCTATTCCCTGGGCAGTCAGTATTCATACGGTTACGGCCTTTCTGTATGCTGGTCTTCCAGGCAGGCATTTGTGGCTTAGCGCTATCATGGCACCGAGATTTTTATCCTCAGCCTTCGCAGCAGGTCCATCACTGTTGATCATGCTGTTGCTGTTTATTGGACGTTTCAGTAAATGGAAGCCGGATCCAGAGGCTATGCAGAATATTGCCAGGACCATCTGTTATGCCATGATAGTCAACCTCTTTTTCATGGCCATGGAGTTCTTCACCGCCTTCTACAGCAATATACCGGCACACAAGTATCCGCTTCAGTACCTCTTCTTCGGGCTGCATGGGCATGATCAGCTCGTTCCGTTCATGAGATTTGCCATTGCGGTAGGTTTGGTTGGTGTTTTCTTTCTCTTGGTGCCAGCCATTCGGCGAAATCCTGTCGGCTTGGCATTGGCTACCCTTTTTGTCTTCCTTTCCACATGGATAGATAAGGGTATTGGCCTCATTCTTGGCGGCTTTGTGCCGACCCCATATGAGACCATCGTTGATTACTGCCCAACATTCCCTGAAATCACAATAGCCACAGCTATTTGGGCAGTCGGTGCGTTTATTCTCACCATACTGTTCAAGGTAGCAATAAGTGTGCGGGAACAGCAGATCAGTTAGTGTCTGCAAAAAAAATAGAGAAGGGATAGTTCGAGGGACGATCTGTTGATCGTCCCTCTTTTTTTTGGAATAAAGGTCTGGTGCGAAAATTTTTCGCTGTCTGCATCTATGAGAGGGGTTAATCAGCATCCATCTTGCAACTGGCCTGGATATAATTCTCCTTCAGTTTCTCTATCTCCACTTCATAATCCCTTGCAGGCAGTTCCATGCCACACGCCGTGCAGCATACTGTTGCCCTGGCTCACCTCCCCTTAATTACTGCCGGTTCACCACAAAATTTACAGGGAACGGTATCTGTCGTCTCTTCTTTATTTTTTTCCTTCATCATCGTCTTTTCTCTTGATGAATTTATGTTAATTTAACACGCTATCACAATGAGCATGGTCAAAAACAGGAGGTCCTATGCCAAAAACAGCAGTTAAATCCGGTAATCCGGAAGAGATAATCAGGGATATCGAAAAAGAGGTCAAGGAAAACCCAAAATCCCCTATAGCCTATCACCGTCTGGGATTGGCCTATTGGCGGGCTGGAAAGATGGAACCTGCAATTCAGGCATTCAGGAAAGCACTTGAGCTGGATCCAACATCTTATCAGATTCGCACTAACCTCGGCACTCTCTATT
>JALSKY010000034.1 GCA_026988585.1 Deltaproteobacteria bacterium | reverse complement strand
AGAGCCGGGATTGAAGTCCGGGGCCTCTCCCTCTCCCCATTCCGGATGGTCATCTGAGCTCTCACCCTCCCCAAGGAGATACCAGTTGGTGTCCTGGTTGCTCCGGTTGGGCTTGCCGTTGCTGCTGTCAATGGTGATCAGGGTTACAGGGCCATAATCAACCCTGTAGAACCTGTCCTGCAGCTCCTCTTTTCCTGAGCCGTTGTCCGGTGTCTCGAAATATGTCCGGTATCTTGCCACTGCATCCTTGGCCAGGGGCGTGGTATAGAACCCTCCGCCGCCATCCCTGCCGGAATGGTTTTCATGGTTGCCAAGGGCAGGCAGGATCGGGATGTTCTTTGCAAGGTCGTTGTAGCGCCCTGCATTGTGTTTCCAGAACTCGTCCCAGTCACGCTGTTCATTGCCTGATTCAACTATATCGCCTGCAATGGCTATGAAATCAGGAGCAGCCTCCTGGATACTCTTGAGGTTTATAAAATAGCCATCGGTCTGGTCTATCCAGTAATGCCGGTCAAAGTTACCAAATGGCTCGGAGTTTCTTCTGGTTTTGCCAGTGGACTCCGGTTCTGTCTCGCTGTCTGCATAGACCACGAACTTGACGCTGCTGCCCTTTCCTGGGGCGGTCTTAAGGGTGCCTTGGGCTATGGATCTGCCCTGGTGTACAGTGTAGCTGTAAGTTGTGCCGGGCTCCAGGCCGGTGACCCTTATTCTGTGGATATATGGAGTACCAGGATCCACACCGCCAAAATGGTTATTTATCTCGTCTGGATGATAGGCCAGGGCTGCCGCCAGTTTCGGTGTGCTGGTAAATGTGCCGACTCCTTCCACTTCTATGGTTCCTGGCTGGGAATCATTGGAGAGCCAGAGCACTGTCATGGCATTGGGAGCAGGATTCTGCAGATAGGGCAGCACCCTGAAATCATCACCCTGTATAAAGCTCTTGATGCAGTGTTCTGCAGGTGGCAGCGGGGCAAGGGGCAGACCTTGCTCTGCGAGAGATTTGACATAGTTTACAAAGGACATGGCGTAGTCGAGATAGGTGTCTGTTCCCGGCCCACGCATATCCTGGACAGTCTTGAATGTCCTGTAACCGTCACGTCCTGCTGCAATATAGCTGTTGGTTACAACCACATAGATCTTCTCAGGATCTATCATGGACCAACTGCCGGTCTCCCTATCCAGTATCTCAAGGTTGGAGATGCGGCTGTTCATGGGAGCTGCCATGTTGATATCATATCTCAGGCCGTAGGCATATGGAAAAGAACCGGTTGATCCCCCAAAATCATAGAAGTTGTTGATGGCATCTTCCAGTACCTGTTTTATCTCCTCTCCCTTCATCTCGATCTCATACAGGGTGTTGGCGAATGGAAGCAGTGTATATGCTGTCTCAATGGTGATATCACCGGCAGGGACATTGATCCTCACCCCTCCGGCGTTCTGGATACAGCAATCTGCCCTGCGAGCCTGCTCATAAAAGCTCTTTGCTACAAGAGGGGCGATTTCACTCCCAAGAGGGAAGTCAGCGCCGTTGTTCCCAAGATAATCCTGGCCGGGGATACGGACATGGTTCAGGTCTTCCCGGGCCTCTCCTATCACCTGCTGCTTTAGATCATCCACCTGGTCCTGATACTGGGACAGTGTCTCCAGCGCATCCTCATCCTCTGGTACGATCCCAACATTTGGCATGCTGTTTATAATGTCAATGATCTGGTTTCTGGTCTCAGGGTCCACCTGGACCTTCTGGCCCTCAGCGTCCTTCTGTCTGAAAGAATCCCCAAGAAGCAGTATGGATCTGCCTGTGCAACTGGTCACAATGCCGTTTTCATCGAAGGATGCATCCAAGCTGCCTACCATCTTGGCATAGTCCCAGGCCTGGGCAATACATACCGGCTGGCCTGACGGAGAGTTTACTGTTACAGGATAGGGGTTGGAGCTGCTCAGGCCAACCTCTGAAAGATCTCCCATGAGGGTATGGGAATCGCCTCCGATGATGATGTCGATGCCGCTCACCTGCTGCGCAAGCCTGATATCGTTGGCAAGACCGAAGTGGCTAAGCAGAACAATCTTGTCCACCCCCAGGGACGCGAGCTCATTGGCGTATTGCTGGGCAGTGGCAATCTCATCCAGAAAGGTTATCTCATCACTGGGGCAGGATGATTCCTGGGTCTTCTGTTTCACATCTATTCCGATGATGCCTACACGCTCCCCGGCGATCTCTTTGATGATATACGGGGTCCACTTGTCCCTGAGAATGTTACCCTCCTGTGGAATTACATTGGCTGCAACTATGGGGGCAGTGAGTCTCTGGATATATGCAGATAGGGCCTGATCCCCATCATCAAATTCATGGTTGCCAAGGACCATGGCATCCCAAGGGATCAGGTTCAGCATGGCTGCCGTTGCTTCACCCTTGAACAGGGTGTAGAACAGGGTGCCTTGAATGGTATCTCCTGCATTGAGAATCAGGTGGTTTGGTTGCTCCTGGGCCAGGGATCTGATCTTGGTTACAGCCCTTGGCATCCCTCCCATCTCCACATAGGTCTTTACCCCGTCAAAATAGAGGCTTGCTTGCTGTGACGACAGGTGGGAATGGATATCATTCATATGGATGATACGGATGTTCAGCGCACCGGCCAGGCTGCTGGTAACAGTGGCAAGCCAGAGCAAGGCCGTAACAGCTATCCAGACTGGCTGTTTTAGTTTTCCGAAAATGTTCATTTTTCCCCTCTCCTCTGTTTTTGAATAAAAATTCCCTATCTCTTTGTCAGAGATAGGGAATGAGGATTGCATCCTTGTGCTGGTTCTGGCAATTCAGTTGATTGACGGGTTTTCTTATGACCCTATTTTTCTTATGGCAGCGATCCCTGCAAGGCCGGCTGCAAGAAGAAGCATAGCGCCTGGCGCAGGAACAGGTGCTACTTCAACCTGGATGGCAGCAGGAATGGTTCCGCAGAGAGGGATTGAGTTTCCATCAGCATCGGTCCAATCACTGTTGGAGAAATCCAGCATGGTGGTGCCAACTGCATCAGCATTGAAAGTCAGGGTGGCCAATGAGAAGTGGTCTGGCTGGCTGGAAAGGTCTGACAACAAGGATATCTCAGCAATTTGGATCTCTCCATTGCCAAGATCACCTAAGCTCCAGTCCTCAGCCTCTCCTGCTGCTATATCCCCAAGTTCCGGTCCAAGCTGGTAACCCTGAAACGAAAGTAACAGAGGCTGATCCTGGGCAATGGTTATATCAAATCCAGCCAGATCCTGGTTGGGCATAAGACCGCCCACATAAACATCCATGTTCAGTTCCTGCCCCTGCTGAACTGAGTAATTCATCTGGTCGAAAACCAGAAAGGCTGCCCTTGCCTGAGCGGCAGTGAAGAGAACAACTACCAGCAGAACTGTGAAAAAGATAGATCTTTTAATTATGAAACCTTTACTTTTAGTGATTTCCATGACACTTTTCCTCCTTATGATCTTTTGATAACAGATTAGGTGTTAGTTTTTTCTTCTATCCCCTGGCCCTGCGGCTTACGGTTACAAGGCCCAGGAGGCCAGAGCCAAGAAGCACAAGAGATGCTGGTACAGGGACGGGTGAAACGTTTACGCTGCCGGGTTGGGCAATCTGGAAAGTCAGTGCATCACCGGCTGCATCGGAGATGTAATCGGGATTCAGCTCCAGGCCAGAAGTTCCTGGTGCAACTGCTATGAAGCTGACAGTAAACAGGGTGAAATCATCCGGCTGGAATGAGAGGTCGTCCAGGTAGGATACGCTGGCGATGTTTACCACTCCAGGAGAAGTGACTCCATTACTCCAGTCCTCTGCTTCATAAGCGGCAAGGCTGCCCAGGTTTTCCGTAAGGGCATAGCTGGCAAACTCCATTATGGTATTGTCATAGAGAACGTCCAGGTCAAAACCTCCCACATCCTCTCCGGCATCCAGGGTGATCCCCACATTTATGGAAAAATTCTCCCCAACGGTTACGTTGGTTGTAGCCGGCTCCCAATAGACTGTTGCAGCCTGGGCCCCTGTAATGACCACCCAGGTAAAGATTACCAGTGCGGATAAGACCGCTACACCGTTTCTCAAAACTCCTCTTGCTTTCATCTTTTTCCTCCTCTTTTCGTTTAGGTTTAGATTAAAAAACTCCTTCCCGTTTCAGGGATGCTTCTCTTTTAACCCATGAAAATTAATTTCCTGTTATGGAAAAATTATTTTTAGGTTATAAAAAGGTCAGGGCCTCTGTTTTGAAAAAAGGGTCGAGTTGATAGCCTGTTAGATCTGTCTGGTAGATTTGATCGTTTGCCTAAAAAATTTTAAAAGTTACTTTGGGTTGCCTGTCGGAAACAGACCTCACGGTGTGAATATGGTTGGAAACAGATTTTTTTCTTCAGCGATGTTGTTTCTCATAATCTCCAGCTCCGTGATGCTGGTGCTCACCACCGAACCCTCGTTCTCAGAGAGATATGGTTATCTTCTTTGGGGCTATGAGGCCCTGGCATCCACGGTTTTCCTCCTTGAGTATCTGGTCAGA
>JALSKY010000033.1 GCA_026988585.1 Deltaproteobacteria bacterium | reverse complement strand
GCAGGGTTAAAATGAATGTTATGACTGTGAACCATCCAAGAATACAGTTTTTCTGCTCCTGACCCCGCTCAATCAGACAGATATCAAGCAGGATCAGGATAATCCCTGCCAGGATCAGGATAATCTGGCCTGCAGCCACATTCCATAACTGAAAAATATCAAATGAGTATTCCATATCTCAACCCTTCTCCCTAATGACAGGCTTCCTCAACACTGTGTTTCCCTTTTTCAGCAGCCTCTGCGTTGCGCAGGGCAGGAGGCATTGCATCAACGTCCTCCACAGCCACCTGGGCAATGAACCTGTTTACAGAGGGATGCATCTTCTCAAGAAAGAAGTTTGGAAACAGTCCTATCCAGAAGACCAAGATCAGCAACGGCAACATATAGGCAACTTCTCTAAGGTTCATATCCTTTAGATTAAAATTCTTGGGATTGGTCAGTTCACCAAAGAATACCCGCTGATACATCCAGAGCATATATACAGCACCAAGGATGACGCCTGAAGCCGCAAGCGCAGCCATTATTTTACCAGCCTTAAAGGTACCGAGAAGGATCAGAAATTCCCCGATAAATCCGTTGGTAGTGGGCAATGCAATGGATGAAAGGGTTATTATCATGAACACAGTGGCATATACAGGCATCACCCTGGCTATACCCCCATACTCCTTTATCAGCCTGGTATGTCTTCTCTCATAGATTATTCCCACCAACAGGAATAGCGCACTGGTTGATATGCCGTGATTTAACATCTGAAGAATAGAGCCTTCTACTCCCTGCTGATTCAACACATAGAGTCCAAGCATACAATACCCCATATGGGAAACCGAGGAGTAGGCCACCAATTTCTTTATATCCGGCTGCACCATGGCCACCAGGGCCCCGTATATGATTCCAATTATGGAGAGTGCAATTATGAGCGGTGTAAAAAAGGCAGAGCCCTCAGGGAACAGGGGCATGGCAAAACGGAGGAAACCATAAGTCCCCATCTTCAGCAGGATGCCAGCCAGAATGACCGAGCCGGCAGTTGGCGCCTCAACATGGGCATCAGGCAGCCATGTATGGAAGGGGAACATGGGCACCTTTATGGCAAAGGCCAGGGCAAAAGCCGCAAAAAACAGGATTTCATACAATCTGGGCAGTCCGGTTCCATAGAGGGATAGAAGATTGAATGTAATCTCCCCTGTCTGTTCATGGTGGAAATAGACCAGCCCGATAATACAGACCAGCATCAGGAGGGATCCGACAGCAGTATAGAGAAAGAATTTTATGGCAGCATATATCCGCCTCTCTCCGCCCCACACACCAATTATGAGGTACATGGGAATAAGCATCACCTCCCAAAATACATAGAAGAGAAAGAGGTCCAGGGAGACAAAGGTTCCGAGCATAGCGGTCTCAAGCACCAGCATGGATATCATAAACTCCTTGACCCGGTGGTCAATGGCACGCCATGTAGACAGGATGGTGATGGGTGTCAAAAAGGTGGTGAGCAGGACCAGCCAGAAAGAGAGTCCATCAATACCGAGATGATACTGTATGCCATACTGTGTTATCCAGTCATGCTGTTCCTTGAACTGAAACCCCTGGGCATCAGGATCGAAGCCGAAATAGAGCCTGAGAGATGCAAAAAAAGTGATGATACTGAACAGCAGGGCTATCCCCTTTATAATGCCCCTGGTATCCCTATCCCCTTGTGGCACGGCCAGAATAAACGGAATGCCGAGCAAGGGCAGGAAGGTAACGTATGTCAAGATGGGTGTACTCATAAGCTCCCCTGTCTCCTGTTGTTTTTCTTAAAACAATGCCGGCAGTACCTACCAATAGATAAAGAAGCAGGTGATGGCCACCAGCCCAAGCACAACAAAGGCTCCCCCTGTCTGAAGATAACCATTGTGCAGCAGGCTGACGCCGGCAGAAAATCTCTTTACAAGCCAGCCCGGTCCATTCACGCCAATACCATCTATCATAAAGGCATCCACTACCTTCCAGAGGACTATGGATAGATAGTAAACAGGCTTGACAACCATGTAATCATAGACCTCGTCCAGATAATATTTGTTGTGGATGAGCTGATAGAGCGGTGCATATTCCTGCGCAAGCTGCTGTGGCAGATCTGCACCCCTTCTCATGTAGATATACCAAGCAATACAGATTCCAGCAGTAGCTACTGCCACGGAGAAGGCCATCAACCCCCATTCCACTGCAACAGGATAATTTGGCACAACTGCCATCTTCTCTACGATCTCTTCCGATGCCGCAAAGACCGGATGGAGCCATTGTTCAAGTATGTTGGGGAAATGGCCTAGCCTTTCACCTATCACATGTGGCACTCCCAGCCAGCCTCCGGCAAAGGAGAGCAGGGCCAGGATCATAAGCGGCAATGTCATACTGAAAGGCGACTCATGCAGATGTTTTTTCTGCTCCTCAGTCCCGCGGAACTCCCCATGAAAGGTTAAGAATATGAGCCGGAACATATAGAAGGCTGTAATACCCGCACCGATAGTACCGGTAACCCAGATGATCTTTCCAATCACCGGATAATAGGGAAAGGTGAAGGCCCTCCAAAGTATCTCATCCTTACTGAAAAAACCTGCAAAAGGGGGTATGCCTGCAATTGCGATGGTAGCAATCAACATTGTCAGATATGTGATGGGCATCTTGCCCGCTAATCCACCCATCTTGCGAATATCCTGCTCATCGCTCATTGCATGTATGACCGAACCGGCACAGAGGAATAGACACGCCTTGAAAAAGGCATGGGTCATCAGGTGAAAAATTCCACTCCAGTAAGCAGTGACCCCCACTCCGATAAACATATATCCCAACTGGCTTACTGTAGAATATGCGAGAATCTTCTTGATATCATACTGAAGTACACCCATGGTCGCTGCAAAAAACGCTGTGAGCGCTGCTATGATCCCCACTACAAGCAGGGCATCCGGGGCCAACGAATAGAGGATATTGCTCCTTGCCACCATATAGACACCTGCGGTCACCATTGTGGCAGCATGTATCAGCGCAGAGACTGGAGTTGGACCAGCCATGGCATCCGGCAACCATGTATAGAGAGGTATCTGAGCAGATTTTCCTGTTGCCCCAACAAACAGCAGGAGACAGATGGCCACCAGCACCCCAGAGTTGAAGGCCAGCTCGCCGCCATGAAACATCTCCAGAGCCTTTGGAAATACATCCATATAGGAAAGAGACCCAAAGGTGATATAGATAAGGAAGAGCCCCAGCACAAAACCAAAATCACCTATCCTGTTGACAATGAATGCCTTCTTACCGGCATCTGCATTTTCATTTCCCTTGTACCAGAACCCTATGAGGAGATAGGAGGCCAGTCCAACACCTTCCCATCCAACAAACATCACCATGTAGTTGGCCCCAAGGACCAGCATGGACATGAAAAAGACAAACATATTCAAATAGGAAAAATAACGCCAATATGACTCATCATGGGCCATGTAACCGGTGGAATATATATGTATAAGAAAGCCCACACCGGTAACCACAAGGATCATGAGCATGGATAGGGGGTCGATCATCAAGGCGAGCTGCATCTTGAGGTCACCCACAGTCAACCAGTTCCATAAAACCTGCTCCAATACCCTGTTTTCAACAGGCAGGGACTTTAGCTCAATCCATGTAAAGAAGGATACGATAAAGGAGAAACCGATGGTCATACATCCAAGAAACGAGACCACCCCCTTGCCCAGCCACCTGCCAAACAGGCCGTTGATGATGAAACCTATCAGCGGGAAAAGTGGTATGAGAAATATATATTTTTCCATAAGCGTATCCTTTTAAAAGTAAGGCTTAAACAATCCCTATCCCTTGAGCAGATTTATCCGGCAGATATCCACTGTCTTGATCTGCCTGAAGAGACAGATCAGTATTGCCAGTCCAACCGCCACCTCGGCTGCGGCCACCGCAAAGATGAAGAGCACCATGACCTGACCATTGATATTGGCCTTGAAAGTAGAAAAGGCTACAAGCATCAAGTTGACCGCATTGAGCATCAACTCTATGGAGATAAAGAGAATGAGTGCATTCCTCCTGGTCAAAAACCCGATTATACCAAGTCCAAAGAGTATGCAGGAAAGTATGATGTAGTGTTCCAGTGGAGCCATTCCTCTCTCCTATATCTTCCGTTTTGCCAGATAGATACCGGCTATCATTGCAACAAGCAGAAGTATCGAGGCCATCTCGAAGTGGAGAATATATTCCCTGAAAAAGAGATCCCCCACCATGGATGGGCTGCCGAAATCAGCAGGAAGTTCCTGCTGACTCATAACATCTGCTATCCCCTTGGCCCCTATTATCAGGAGGGCAGTGAGAAACATGGCAAGATATGCACCTGTAAAACGAAAGGCCACGTTCTTCTCCACGGTGTCAAACCCCTCTCCTGGCACCAGAAGCAGCATTATGACAAATATAACGAGCACCAGAATGGCCCCTGCATATATTGTCACCTGAAAGATGGCAAGGAGCGGGGCATGAAGATGAAGGTAGAGAGATGCCAGGGCAATGAAGACCGTCAAAAGGCCCAGGGCACTGGAGAGGGCATCCC
>JALSKY010000032.1 GCA_026988585.1 Deltaproteobacteria bacterium | reverse complement strand
AATCATGGTGGGTTAGATGAAAAAAAGAAAAATAGTGGTTATCGGATTGGGGAAATTCGGTTCCTATCTGGCCAGGGAACTCGGCACAGAAGGCATAGAGGTGCTCGCCATAGACCGCAACGAAAAACTGGTGGAAGATATCAGCACTGATGTGGCTGAGGCCATTGTGGGAGATGCCACAAGAAAAGAGCTCCTCAAAGGAATTGGTGTGGCTGAAGCGGAAAAAGTGATTGTGGCAACTGGCAACCTGTCTGCCAGCGTACTCATGGTCCTTTATCTGAAGGAACTCGGTGTAAAATCCATCATGGCCAAGGCCAATGATGAAGACCATGCACGGATTCTGGAGTTGCTGGGTGCAAACAACATTGTCATTCCGGAAAAGGATGCCGCCCTGAAAGAGGCCAGGAACCTGATAGATCCAAACCTCCTGGATTTCCTGCCCCTGTTACCAGACTTTATCATTGCCAGGATTGAGTCAAATCCGGAATTCATAGGAAAATCCATAAGAGAGCTGGATCTCAGAAACAGGATGCACCTCTATATCCTGGCCATTAGAGATATTCTGACAGACAGATTTATCCTGCTTCCTCCGGCTGATCATATCATAGAAAAGGACGAAGAGCTGTTCGTATTGGGCAAAAAGGAATATGTGGAAAAACTTCTTGAGAAGATCTGATAGCTGCCATGAAATCAGCCCAACGCAGGAGCAAAACTGTAGCTGCAAAATACAAGGAACCCTTTATGAACCATAACCTCCGAACAAAAAACTTTCTCCTTTCCCGTTTCTGGACACTGTTCATTTTCAGTGCAGCATTGCTCCTTCTGCCATCCGGGCCCATTGCCGCAGACGTAACAGTTTCAGAACAGATCCCTGTCAAAAAAGAGATCATGGACAACATATTTTCTGGCGGTGAAAAGATGCACTATTCCATTTCATGGTCCGGCGGCATCAAAATTGGTGATCTCTATATCCAGGTAATCCCACTGCCTGAACAGCAGGCCTACCGGATCACTGCAAAGGTGCAGGACTACGGCCTGTTTCGCCTATTTTATCCTGTAGATGACAGGTTTACTACATTGGTTCAGGGTCCGCTCAAACTTCCATATCATTATGATGTTCTTCAAATTGAAGGGCACAAAAAGAGCAGGACGCACAGGGTATATGAATATGATCAGGAACAGCTGAAGATCACTTACAGAAAAAACAACCGCAAACCAAGAGCGTTCACTGTTCCAGGCAGGGTCTACAATGAATTTTCTGCCTTCTACATAACACGCTGTCTTGATTTCAATAGCTCAGAAAATATAACCATTCCAACATTTGCCGACAAGAAGAGGCATAACGTACCTGTCAAGGTGGTGGATCACCGGAAAAAAGAGTCTATCTGGGGAAAGATTGAGGCCATAAAGGTGATCCCAAAACTGGACTTCAAAGGCCTCTATGACAAGGAAGGTGACACTGAAATCTGGCTGACAGATGATGAGTGCCGAATCCCCATAATCATCAAGTCAAGGATCGTTGTCGGTTCACTCACAGCCCGCCTGATAGAGTACTCCAACACCAGTACCGGCTGTCCATGGGCAAAGAGCCATAAACTGCATAATGTTAAAAACGACTAACTTTCAGGAGCGTGACTGACAAGTAGTTCACGGCAAAAAATTTTGTCCATAATTTCCCTGACAAAACCGGTTGCCATGCCTATAGTTTATCATTCCAGGCCAGACAGTAATTTTTCTCTTGACAAATAGTCCTTGACAAATAGCTGGCGTGAAATTACTTAACAGCTTTCTATATGCTTGTTTGGGATATCTCTGCCTTACAGCCTCCCCATCTCCAGGGAGTATCAATGATGACATAGCAGAAATTGGCGACACTATCGCAAAAAGCATGAGATTTGCGTGAATTGCTGCCAAAGGCATAGATAAAGCTTCAGGGACAGTTGATTGTCCGGTGCCTGTAACCAAAAACAGAAAAGTATTTTTAATAATAGAGGTAAAGAAAGATGAAAAAGGATCCTACAAAACTGAGAAACATCGGTATAAGTGCCCATATAGATGCGGGCAAAACCACTCTTACCGAGAGAATACTCTATTACACAAAAAGGATTCATGCCATCCATGATGTGAGGGGCAAGGATGGTGTGGGTGCCACCATGGACTTCATGGAACTGGAGAAGGAGCGTGGCATTACCATCACCTCTGCTGCAACATATTGTGAGTGGAATGGGCATGAGATCAACATTATCGACACCCCGGGGCACGTTGACTTTACCATCGAGGTGGAGAGGGCCCTGAGGGTCCTGGACGGAGGAGTCCTGGTACTCTGTTCTGTTGGTGGCGTCCAATCCCAATCCATCACCGTTGACAGACAGATGGCCAGATATCACGTCCCATGCATCGCTTTTGTCAACAAGTGTGACCGCAGCGGCGCCAATCCCATGAAGGTCATCGAGCAATTGAAGGAGAAACTCAACCACAATGCTGTAGCCATACAGATTCCCATCGGTCTGGAGCACAACTTCGAGGGTGTTGTGGATCTCATCTCCATGAAGGCGGTCTATTTTGATGGAGAACAGGGTGAACAGATCCGTATAGAAGAGATCCCGGCAGAACTCAGGGATGAAGCAGAAGCAAGGAGAGAAGAGCTGGTGGATGCTGCCTCCATGTTCTCTGAAGAGCTCATGGAAGCAGCCCTGGAAGGAGAGATCCCGGAAGAGCTGCTCATTGAAGCGATTCGAGAAGGGACGCTTAAAAGGGAGATCACTCCGGTGATGATGGGATCAGCATACAAGAACAAGGGTGTTCAGCCACTGCTGGATGCAGTCACCAGATATCTGCCCCATCCAGGTGAGGTGAAGAATGTTGCCCTGGATCTGGACAATGACGAGGCAGAGGTGGTGCTGGATCCAGATCCGGACAAGCCTTTGGTTGCCCTGGCATTCAAACTGGAAGAGGGCCGTTATGGGCAGCTCACCTATATCCGCGTCTATCAGGGTACGCTCCGGAAGGGTGAGTTCATTGTGAACTCCCGCACAGGCAGGAAGGTCAAGGTGGGCCGTGTGGTTCGCATGCATGCAAATGATATGGAGGATATCGAAGAGATCCCTGCCGGCTACATTGGAGCCCTTTTCGGCATTGACTGCGCCTCAGGAGATACCTTCACCTCTCCGGGAATCCGCTACAGCATGACATCCATGCATGTGCCCGATCCTGTCATCTCTCTTGCCATCGTTCCGGAAGACAACAAGAGCCAGCAGAATATGTCCAAGGCCCTTTCACGTTTCTCCAAGGAGGATCCCACATTCAGGGTAAGAGTGGATCATGAAACTGGCGAAACCATCATTTCAGGTATGGGCGAGCTTCACCTTGAGGTCTATATCGAGAGGATGAAGAGGGAATACAATGCCATAGTCAACACTGGTGCTCCCCAGGTAGCCTACCGGGAGGCCATCACCAGCAGGGCCGACTTCAACTATACCCATAAGAAGCAGACGGGTGGTGCCGGACAGTATGGCCGGGTAGCCGGTTATCTCGAGCCATGCGAAGAGGAGTTCGAGTTTGTCAACGAGATCGTAGGTGGCGCCATTCCTACTGAATTCATCTCTTCGGTAGAGAAAGGGTTCAGAAGTGCCATGGCCAAGGGACAGCTACTGGGCTTTCCTGTAACAGGTGTTAGAGTGGTTATCAATGATGGCCAGGCCCACTCTGTTGACTCTTCAGACACTGCTTTCCAGGCAGCAGCAAGAGGGGCCTTCAGAGAGGCATTCCCCAAGGCCAAACCGGTAATCCTGGAACCAATCATGAAGGTTGCCGTAGAAACACCCTCTGAATATCAGGGTACAGTAATGGGCTCACTGAATCAGAGAAGGGGCATGATTCTCGGCACCCAGGACGAGGGAGATATGTGTGTAATCGAAGCAGAAGTCCCCTTGTCAGAGATGTTCGGCTACTCCACAGTACTGAGATCAGCCACCCAGGGCAAGGCACAGTTCACCATGGAGTTTGCCACCTATCGTCCTGTACCAAAGGGAATTGCGGACGAGCTCATCAAAAAGGAGCAGGAAAAGAAGAAGGCAGCATAGATCTTGTTGTCTAACATGAACAGAGATTCCGGGGCCGCTTTCCGCGCCAGCCCCGGCAAAATAATCTTTTTGAGGGAAAGGGCCGTAATCATGCTGAAAAAGGAAATTATATTGAGAAATCCCCTGCGTATTCTGGGTGAAAAAGAAAATCCTCTTGCACCCGGATCTCTTGGAGGAGTCATTGCCAAGGCAGGTGTTGGCAAAACAGCTTTTCTTGTACAACTCGCCCTGAACAATCTGGTCAAGGGCAAGAATGTACTCCACATAAGCCTGGACGAACCTGTCAGAAAGGTGTGCCTCTGGCATGAAGAGGTCTTCCAGAATATTGCCAAGGATTACCACCTTGAGGTGCCGGGTGAAATATGGGAATCTATACTGCCTCAAAGGTTCATCATGACCTTCAAGGCTGACGACTTCGATGCCGCCAAGGTCCAGGAGAGGATAAACGATCTTATAGATCAGGATATCTTTTTCCCCCAGCTACTGATAATCGATGGTCTGCCAA
>JALSKY010000031.1 GCA_026988585.1 Deltaproteobacteria bacterium | reverse complement strand
CTGAATCCCTCGGGGCCTCCTCCACGCAGAAACTGATCTATGTGATTCTGCCGCAGGCATGGCCCGGGATCCTTATGGGGCTGCTGCTCGGCTTTGCAAGGGCAATAGGTGACACCATGATAAGCCTGATGCTGGCTGGAAACAGTGCAGCGATTCCAGAATCATTGACTGACTCTGCCAGGACCCTTACGGCCCATATCGCCCTGGTGTTGGCATTCGACTTTGATTCCATGGAGTTCAAATCGGTATTTCTTTGTGGACTGATACTCTATCTCATCACTGCGGTTATCACCCTGTTGCTCAGGGCAGGTTTCCGTCTGTATGGAAAGGGATAGAATAGAAAAACAATGAATAGTCTTTTTGAGAAAGGAATAGCTGTTTTTTCCTGGACAGCAATGATGACCATGGTCCTGGGAGTATTCATCCTCCTGGGTTTTCTCTTTTTCAAGGGTGGCAAGACCCTGGGCCTGCATCTGATTTTTGGATCGGTTTCCCCTGTAGATGCGCTCCTTTTGAGAGAACAGGTCCTTGATGGACTCTTTCCTGCAATAGTCGGGACCTTTCTGCTGGTATTCTGCTCCATGACCTTTGCAATCCCAATCGGGGTGGCTGCCGGAATCTACATGGCAGAATATGCCCGCGGATGGTCCAGGCGGGCAATGAGCCTGTTTTTTGATATTCTTGCAGGAATTCCCTCTATAGTCATAGGCCTTGCAGGATTATCCCTGGCGATCATCCTTCACCACCATTTTTCTGAGCGATTTGCGCCGTCTCTTCTAATATCTGCCATTGCCCTGGCCATTCTCGTGTTGCCATACATCATCAGGACGACACAGATCGCCCTGGAATCCATTGATCCTGTTCTGCGGCGCACTGCCCCTTCCCTTGGCGCCTCTCGCCTTCAGAACATCCTCAGGGTATTGCTTCCTGTATCTTTGCCTGATATCCTTGGCGGCATCTTCCTGGCCATTGGCCGGTGTGCTGAAGACACTGCAGTCATCATGCTTACAGGGGCCGTTGTGATGGCTGGTATCCCAAGGGATATGTTCAGCCAGTATGAGGCACTGCCATTTTTCATCTACTATATCTCTTCCCAGTACAGCAGCCCTGAAGAGTTGCAGACCGGGTTTGGAGCTGCCATAATACTCCTCTTTCTGTGCAGCTTTCTCCTTTTTGCTGCCTTGTGGATACAGAAACGGCTTGTTGCCCTGCTTCTATACAGATGAACCATGAACAGGTAAGAAAAATAAGAGTTAGAAATCTCTCTTTTTTCTATAGGTCAAGAGAGATCCTTTCTGATGTCAATATCGATGTCATGGAGCGGGAGATCGTCGCCATTGCCGGCCCGTCCGGCTCTGGAAAATCCACCTTCCTACTGGCCCTCAACCGGCTCTGGCAGGAGATAGAGGGTGCCAGGGTCTACGGCACTGTGGAGATAAAGATCCACGGTGAGATGGTGGATGTGATGGCATCGGACCTTGATCTGAAAATGTTACGCAGAAGGATTGCAATGGTCTTTCAGCATCCCAACCCTCTTCCCATGTCCATTTTCAAAAACATGAGTTTTCCCCTCTCCATTGCCCATGTAAAGGACAAAAAGTTCATAAGGGAGAGGGTGGAGAGGGCTCTGAGACAGGTCAACCTGTGGGAAGAGGTAAAGGACCGAATGGATCATGATGCAAGACTGCTCTCTGGCGGGCAGCAGCAGAGGCTCTGCCTGGCAAGGGCACTGGTCATGCAACCTGAAGTGCTGCTGCTGGATGAACCCACATCTTCACTGGACCCAAAATCGGTCTTGGCAGTGGAAAAACTGCTCTTGGAGCTGAAACAGGAATGCACCATCATCCTGGTCACCCATTATCAGGATCAGATCCAGAGAATTGCAGACCGGCTCTACAGGGTAACCGATGGGCGGTTCAACAGGGCTGAACTTGTCCACTCATGAGAAAGAGATTCCAGGGATATGTTACCTCTCCGTCAGGCTCTGCAACCGGGGCCTGGATCTCCATTCTTCTTCCTGTTATGGGATGAGCAAAAAGGAGCCTCTCTGCATGCAGAGCAATGGAACGATCCGGCAGAGGAGGCCCGGGACCATATCTGAGATCTCCAATTATCGGGCATCTCAGGGCCGCCATGGTAACCCGGAGTTGATGGGGTCTGCCTGTCTCTGGCCTGAGCCTGATCAGACAGAGTCCATCCCGTTTCTCCAAAACCTCCCATGCAGTTACTGCCTCTTTGCCATTTCCCGCCTTCCCTGCATTACCAGTTTGAAATTTCACCAGATTTCTTCTACGATCCTTGGATATGAATCCGCGGGAAACACCACTATTCTTATCAGGGCATCCAGTGACCACTGAGATATATTCCTTCTTGATCTGGTGATCCCTCATCTGCATGGAGAGACGCGATGCAGCCTTGGACCTCTTGGCAAAACAGACTATCCCTGAAACTGGCCGGTCCAACCTGTGCACCACTGCGAGAAAGACATTCCCTGGCTTGTTGGCACTCCTCTTGATATACGCCTTGGCCATCTCCAGCAGGGAAAGATCCCCGCTGGAATCCGGTACTGTCGGTATGCACGCAGGCTTGTTGATACAGATTATCTGTTTGTCTTCATAAAGTATCCGGGACAAAGGGAGACAGGAAGCATGATCAGCAGTGTGAGAGATTGGGAACTCAGTCAATTCTGATCTCCTGGAAGGAAGAAGCAGAACCGAGAACCCCTTCAGCCATCCGTATATGTCCCACGTCCTGCCAGGGGATCCCAAGCAGGCCGGCACCAAAGGCATCCACGGCTACGGGATCATGCCCTGCAACCAACAGGTTCACCGGAGGATCGCATTCAGGGCCGCCGAGGTGTGCCTCTGCCATGCCAACTGTTGCATCTAACAGCACGAAATCCGGCGGGCAGCCCATGTTAAGATCGAAAATGGCTGAATGGACATCCTGGTGAAAAACAGATTTCTTCCAGTAACCTCCCTGCTGATAATGCTCCGGAGGACACACACCGATCATGTTTTTCATCCCAAGAGTTACTTTAGCCAGGGTGTGGGCCTTGAGGACAGGCAGGGAGATGATAAAAGAATCCATCATAATCTCCGGCAGTTGAAGCCCCTGCCATCTCCTTCCATTTTGCAAAGGCACCCAGCAGGTAGGCTCCTCGTTGAGATCTGAAAAAGTGACCTCTGGGTAATCCCTTCCAATAAGCTCCAGATAACCGTGAAGCCCAAAGAGATGGAGTGTGGAATGACCTGGCTCTCCCGTACCATCGGCAACGATAATCTCCGCAGGAATGGAAAGCCCAACGAGAAAACCAACCAGTTCTGCAACGATCCAGGCCGGTGTGGTAATAGGCGGAGGGCTGGCATTTACCAGATTTGGTTTTATGATAATGCGGTGCGGCTTTCCTATTGATGATTGGACATAACGAGAAAGGCGATCAGCCAGACCTGCAGCTTCAAGGAGCTGTCTGACCTCAGATGGATCATGATTGAACTCTGTGAAAAAGACCTTGCCGTCAAGAGGCATGATTCCTTCTCTGCAAACCAGTCAGCGAATCAGCGAAGCGGATATTCATGGGATTGGTCATTCAGTTCCAGCTCTTCCCATCATCAAAATTGCAAAAAACAAAACCTGAATTCAAGCAGCAGGCATAACCTGGCCTTAAGCAAGCATCAACCCCTGGAGCTCAAACCTATCCGGTGCAGGAACTCATCCTCGCCCAACTTGTTCATGAGTCTGCCAACCCTTGATTTTATCTTTACCTCCTGGTTGAACAGCTCTGCCACCTTTTCCAAAATATCTGCCGCCTCCTGAAAATCGGATATCTTCCCTATCAGTTTTCCTGACCTGGGTTTTGCGCCTCCCTGCCCCCCAATATAGACCTGCCATCCACTCTTGACGCCGACAAAACCGAGATCCAGACAGTTGGCCCATGAACAGCATGCCGGACAACCTGCTATTCCAACCTTCATCTTTTTGGCAATAGGCTTTCTTGCCAGCCGTTCCATTAAAAAATCGGAAAGCCCAAATGTATCCTGCTGGGCATATTTGCAGTATGGCGTGCCAACGCATACCCTGGGCGAAGAGAGATCTCTAACAGTTTTCACATACAGCTCCGAATCTTTCAGCATAGCAACTGCCTGCTTGCCCCTCTCCTCATCCAGGTCTATGAGCATCAGTTTCTGTGCCGGAGTTAGATGGACCCGGCACCTGGTGGCCTGCACCACCTGGGACAGAAGTTCCATTTCAGCGCTGCTGAGGCATGCACCATTTTTTACCTCGATAAATATGGCTACGGAGCCATCCTTCTGGGGAACCAGCCCTGGAATCAGATCCTTTTTTTCCATTTTCCATTCTCCTGATGATTTTTGCCATGAGCTGTGAGTAAAATGCCGGTCTTTGGATGTTAAAGGCAGATACAGGGAAAAAGAGAAAAACGACTCGAATGCCCGGGGCGAGACTCGAACTCGCACGGAGCAAAGCTCCAAGGGATTTTAAGTCCCTTGTGTCTACCAATTCCACCACCCGGGCAAAAAACCGTTAAAAAAATGACAACTGCTTGTCGTTTTTAGGTTTTTTGGGCAAATTGATGTGCAAACTTGCACCAATTTGG
>JALSKY010000030.1 GCA_026988585.1 Deltaproteobacteria bacterium | reverse complement strand
TTTTATCTTGTAAACAAGGGTTTGCGAGTAGGTAATTTTTTCCTATGTTGTAAAAATCTCCTATTTTGTGCAAAAGAGCTCTATGCTGTTGCCCTGCAGCAGGCCGTTAATTATCATGCAGGTGCATGAATAAGAGAGATTGTAAAACCTGTGACGGTTCTATGAAAGAGAGACGCAAGACACGTACCATTTTCATCGGGGATATCGCCATTGGTGGTGACAATCCTGTGGTGGTTCAGTCCATGTGTAATACTGACACCAGGGATGTATCTTCTACTGTGGCCCAGATCAAGCGGCTTGAAGCCGTCGGGTGCGAGGTGATCAGGGTGGCAGTGCCTGATATGGAGGCAGCTCAGGCCATAACAGACATTGTGAAATCCATCTCCATCCCCCTGATAGCTGACATCCATTTTGATTGGCGGCTTGCTGTTGTATCCATGGAGGCTGGAGCCAGGGGAATAAGGATAAATCCTGGCAATATCGGGGGGCGGGAGAAACTGGAAAAGGTGGTCAGGGTAGCCAGGGAACGCGCCGTTCCCATCAGAGTCGGAGTAAATTCCGGTTCCCTGGAGGCGGATATCAGGAAGAGACATGGCGGACCCACCCCGGAGGCCCTTGTAGAGAGTGCAATGCGCAATATTGAATATGTTTGCGATATGGGCTGGGAGGAGATAAAGGTCTCTATCAAGTCCTCTGATGTCATGGATACCATTGAGTCTTACAGGCTTCTATCTCTCCGGAGTGATTTTCCTCTCCATATAGGCGTGACCGAGGCAGGTGGCCTCATTGCCGGAACAGTCAAGAGTTCTGTTGCCCTTGGTTCATTGCTGATAGATGGCATAGGAGATACCATGCGTGTCTCCCTGACAAGGGATCCGGAAGAGGAGATAGCAGTGGCATATGAGATCCTTCGGGCTGCCAGAAGGCGTTTTCGCGGCCCTGAGATAATATCCTGTCCAACCTGTGGCAGGACCGAGATTGATCTCTTCTCCCTTGCTGAAGAGGTGGAGAGAAGGGCCAGGCAGATCCCTCATCCCATAAAGCTGGCAGTGATGGGATGTGTGGTGAACGGCCCTGGAGAGGCCCGTGAGGCAGATATCGGACTGGCAGGGGGCAAGGGGATCGGAATCATCTTTCAGGGAGAACGGGTCCTGGAAAAGGTCAGGGAGGAGGATCTTCTGGAAAGATTCTGGTTCCATGTCGAGAGGGTGCTGGAAGAGAAATTTCAACAGAAAAAGAGGTGAAGATACAATGCGATATTCAAGATATTTTTTGCCGACACTCAAGGAGGTCCCGGCCGAGGCCGAGATTATCTCGCACAAGTTGATGCTCCGTGCAGGCATGATAAGAAGGCTGGCATCTGGCCTCTATTCCTATCTTCCTCTTGGGCTGAGGGCTATCCGCAAGGTGGAAAATATCATACGGGAAGAGATGAATGCTGCTGGCGGTATAGAGCTGTTGCTGCCTATGGTACAGCCTGCAGAGCTCTGGAAGGAGACCGGCCGCTGGGAGCTGTATGGAAAGGAACTCCTCAGGTTCAAGGACAGGCATGACAGGGAGTTCTGCCTCGGGCCAACTCATGAAGAGGTGATAACGGATCTTGTGAGAAAGCATCTCCGTTCCTACAGGGATATGCCCCTCTGCCTTTATCAGATTCAGACAAAGTTCAGGGATGAGATAAGGCCCCGTTTCGGTCTTATGAGAAGCCGGGAATTCATAATGAAGGATGCCTACAGCTTCGACATGGATGAAGAGGGTCTGGACCGGATCTACCAGGCCATGTACAGGGCTTATTGCAACATATTTGAGAGGTGCGGGCTGGATTATCGTCCAGTCGAGGCAGATACCGGCTCCATAGGCGGTCATGTATCCCATGAGTTCATGGTTATAGCAGATACCGGTGAGGACAAAATCGCCTGCTGTACCGGCTGCAGTTATGCAGCAAACGTGGAGTTGGCCCCCTGCGCCATTGGCGACACACCGGATGCCTCAACCGGAAAAGAGGACGAGCTCAGGGAGGTCTCAACACCAGGCAGAAAACGGGTGGAGGATGTGGCAGAATTCCTTGGTGTTACTCCTGATCGACTTGTGAAGACCTTGATTTACATTGCAGATGCTTCCCCTGTTGTTGTGCTTATCAGGGGCGATATGGAACTTAATGAGGTCAAGCTCAAGAATATTCTGGAGGCTGAGCTCCTTGAGCTGGCGGATGAGGAGACTGTCCGTTCCCTGACCGGTGCACCGGTTGGATTTGCAGGTCCCTTGGGGATTAAGGGAGACGTTCGTCTGCTTGGCGATTATTCTGTTCGAGGGATGAAGAACTTTGTCTCCGGGGCCAACAGGGCAGATACCCACCTGACAGGATTGAACTGGAACAGGGATCTGGCGCTGCCTGAACTCCACGATCTCAGGGTAATCACTCCTGAGGATCCATGTCCTGTCTGTGGTGCTCCCATAGAGATAAAGAGAGGCATAGAGGTTGGGCATGTGTTCAAGCTGGGCACCAAATACAGTGAAAAGATGGGAGCTACCTTTCTCGATAAGCAGGGCAGGGAACGGCCCATCATTATGGGGTGCTACGGTATAGGGGTAGGGCGTACTGTTGCTGCTGCAATAGAACAGTCCAACGATGAGAAAGGAATGGTTCTCCCCAGACCCATCTCACCTTTTGAGGTGGTGATAACCGTTGTGAATGTCAAGGACGAGATACAGAAAAGTGCTGGAGATGATCTGTATCAGGCCTTTTTGTCCAGGGGGATTGATGTCCTGCTGGATGACAGGAATGAGAGGCCGGGAGTAAAATTCAAGGATGCAGAGCTGATAGGTATCCCTTTGCGAATCACTGTGGGAAGAAAGCTCAAGGATGGCCTGGTAGAACTCACTGTTAGACGCACAGGAGAAACCAGGGATATCTCCTACGATGACAGCCTCAAAGAGGCAGAAAAGGCCCTGTCTGCATATTGATGAGTGTTCTCTCTCCTGCATGGAGCAATGTGAGTTTGTTCCCATTCCGCATGGAGACCTTGGGTTCAGTTGTAAAAAGTTGAGACCAATTTGTAATGATCAGATTAAATGACATACTGGATCAGATCCATTCATACTTGCCTGATGCAGATACCAGTCTGGTAGAACGCGCCTATGTCTTTTCGGCCAAGGTCCATGCCGGCCAGGTGCGCCTCTCTGGTGAGCCATATCTCTCCCATCCGCTTGCAGTAGCCTTTATTCTCTCACAGCTCAAGCTGGACCTGCCAAGTATAGCAGCCGGGCTCCTGCACGATACGGTTGAGGATACACTCACCACCATTGAGGAGATAGAGGAGATGTTCGGGCAGGATGTTGCCCATATCGTGGATGGGGTTACCAAGATCAGCCAGATTGAATTTCAGAGCAGGGTTCACAAGCAGGCAGAAAACATCCGCAAGATGATCCTGGCAATGTCCAAGGATATCCGGGTTCTCCTGGTGAAACTGGCAGACCGGCTCCACAACATGCGCACCCTTCAATACCAGAAGGAGCACAAGCGTCCAAAGATTGCCAGAGAAACCCTGGATATATATGCCCCCCTTGCAGGACGTCTCGGAATCGACTGGATCAAACGGGAGCTGGAGGATCTCGGCTTTCGTTTCATGTATCCTGAGGAATATGAACAGCTCAAACAGCAGGTTGAGGAACGGCTTGGAGAGAGGAAGCAGTATGTAGAGGAGGTCAAGGCCATAATTTCCGGCAAGATGGCTGAGTTTGGCCTCTCATGCAGGGTGCTCGGGCGCCCAAAACATCTCTGGAGCATCTTCAGAAAGATGAGACGGCGCAATGTCGGGCTTGAACAGATCTTTGATCTCATAGCCTTCCGGATCATTCTGAAGACTGTTACCGAGTGTTATGAGGCCCTGGGAATCGTTCATTCTCTCTGGAAGCCGGTTCCTGGAAGGTTCAAGGATTATATAAGTCTTCCCAAGGCCAATATGTATCAATCCCTTCACACCACTGTAGTTGGCCCTTATGGCGAGCAGATGGAGATCCAGATCCGTACTGAAGAGATGGACAGGGTGGCCAACGAGGGTATTGCTGCCCACTGGCTATACAAGGAGGGGAAGATCCTTACCAAGGGGGATGAGAGCCAGTTCGATTGGTTGAAACGGCTCATGGAGTGGCAAAAGGAGTTGGAAGATCCCAGGGAATTTCTGGAATCTGTGCGTATTGATCTGTTCCCGGACGAGGTCTATGTGTTGACACCTGAAGGAGAGATAAAGGCCTTTCCCGTAGGTGCCACTCCTATAGATTTTGCCTATTCCATCCATACTGAGGTTGGACATCACTGTGCCGGGGCAAAGGTGAATGGCCGCATGGTCCCGTTAAAATACCAGCTTCAGAACGGGGATGTGGTGGAGATAATCACCTCTAAACAGCATAAGCCCAGCAGGGACTGGTTGAAGATCGCCAAGACCAGTCGTGCCAGGGCAAGGATCCGGCAGTGGATCAAGACGGAAGAGAGGGGACATTCTCTTGCGCTGGGAAAGGATCTGTGTGCCAGGGAGTTCAAGAAGCATAGACTTGATTTCAACAGTTTCCTCAAGGATGGGGTTGCTGAGGAGATTGCCAGATCTCTCTCCTATAAGAGCGT
>JALSKY010000029.1 GCA_026988585.1 Deltaproteobacteria bacterium | reverse complement strand
GGAGTTTCCCGTCCGCCAGTCGGCGGGCGGGAAATGTCTGTGTCCGTCTGTGTCTGTCGAGCGAAGCGGGTGGTTAAGGATAAAAAAGAGGGGGATTTTGTCGAATCCGCTTTGCGGTCAGCCAGTCTATGCTCAAAAATATGTCCGCATGCCCTCCGGTTTGCCTCTTCAATAATATTGCGGGCTGCATAACCCGGGCTCATTTGCCTGCCTTCTCTTGTATGCTTAAAATATCTGCTGATTCTGTGCCGATAAGAATGAATATGGTATCTGGAGGTCTTGTCAGCATGGAGGTTTTCAGGAGTTTTGACGGATTTTTTATCAGAGAGGTGGAGGCAGCAGAGAAAAAACTGGATATTGATCTGAGTCCCGAGAGCAAGGTCTATCTCCTCCATCTTCTTAAGCAGCTTACCCAGGGCAAGGAGCTGTTCTATGAGGATGTTGTCCGGGACAGACCCCTTGCCATTGTGCTCATGGAGGCCTTGCATGAAAATATCTTCCAGCGTATCAGGGGGCTGAAGGCTGTTGGTGATCTGTCCCTGATCTTTTCCGGTCTCTATCCTGAACACCTGACCAGGCGGAGTGTTGACCTGGACTATTTCATCGAGATGGGGCAACGGTCCTACAGGCTGCTTTCGGACACCTATGAGCAGTATGGCTCAAAGCAGGAGCTGTTCCATCTCTATTCAATGCTTGTGGCAGAGTTTGTTTCGCTTCTCGAGATCTTGGCAGAGCTGTCAGGAGAACTGAATTTCATGGACCAGGAGGATCTGGCCAAGGCAATGAATCGTTGGAAAAAGACCGGACTTCGCAGGTACAGGGAGATACTGGCGGGAGGCGGTGTGGTGCCTCTATCATAAGCCCTGCTTCATACAGGCCAGGCGGACAGTTCTCTCCTGAGAGGTAGGCTGTCCGCCCATAGGTTCTTGGTGGCTACCCTCTCTTGATATCCTCTTTCGTGAATATGGATATCAGCTTATGGCCAGCTTTTTCCAGGGTTTCTGCCCCTCCCTCCTGCCGGTCAACAAGGGTCAGGACCATTCCCACTTTATAACCCTCCTCATGGGTTCTTTCTATGGCCTTTATAAGGGTGCCTCCTGTGGTTACCACATCTTCCACCAGTGCCACCCTTGTGCCAGGCTCTATGTTGCTCTTTCCCTCTATCCATGATCCTGTTCCATGCCCTTTGGGTTCCTTGCGGATGATGAATGCCGGAATAGGACTCCCCTTCAAGAAGCTCACGATGGATACTGCAGTAACAATAGGGTCAGCACCAAGGGTCATCCCGCCAACAGCACCGATGGAACTGTCCTGGGCCATCCTTTCATAAAGCAGTTTCCCGCATAGATAGGCCCCTTCAGCAGAGAGAGTGGTCTGTTTGCAGTCAATATAGAAATCACTGGTCTTGCCGGATGTCAGGGTAAATGTACCTTCACGATATGACTTTTCAATAATGATCTGACGCAGCCGTTCCCAATCCACGTTTATGCTGTTCATCCCTATGCCTCCCCAAAGACCCTTTTGAAGATGGTGTCAACATGCTTCAGGTGGTAGTCCAGATCGAATATCTCTTCGATCTCCTCTGAAGAGATATATTTTTTCAGTTGCTCATCCTGGAGCAGCAGCTCCTTGAAGGTGCCTTTGCCAGCCCATACCTCCATGGCCCTGGTCTGGACTATCTTGTACGATTCCTCCCTGCTTACCCCCTTTTGGGTGAGTCTTAGCAGTACGATCTGGGAAAAGATGAGCCCTTTCAGAAGGTTCAGGTTCTTCTTCATGTTTTCAGGATAGACTACCAGTTTGTCCAAGAGGCCTGTGAGCCTGGCCAGCATAAAGTCTGCTGTTATGAATCCGTCGGGGCAGATGAACCGTTCCACAGAGGAGTGGCTGATATCCCTTTCATGCCAGAGGGCCACATTTTCAAGGGCGGGTGTCAAATGACTCCTGACCATGCGGGCCAGTCCTGTAAGGTTCTCAGAAAGAATGGGGTTTCTCTTGTGCGGCATGGCAGAGGAGCCCTTCTGCCCCTTTCTGAAGAACTCTTCTGCCTCCAGCACCTCTGTCCTCTGAAGGTGGCGGATCTCAACAGCAATCTTTTCCACTGTACTGGCAACCATTGCCAGGGCACAAAACACCTCTGCATACCGGTCCCGCTGAATTACCTGGTTGGATGCAGGAGCAGGTTTGAGGCCAAGTTTTTCACATACATATTCCTCTACCCGGGGATCTACATGGGCAAAGGTGCCCACGGCACCTGAGATCTTGCCGTAGGAGATGGTCTCCCTGGCTGCCTGGAGGCGGCGAAGGTTACGCCTCATCTCGTCGTACCAGATGGCCAGCTTCAGGCCGAAGGTAATAGGCTCTGCATGGATGCCGTGGGAGCGGCCTATCATCACTGTATCTTTGTGTTCCATGGCCCGTCTCTTTATGACCTCCAGGAGCTTCTCCATGTCCTGTATGATCAGGTCCATTGCCTGCTGCATCCGAACTGCCATTGCAGTGTCAAGCATGTCGGAAGATGTAAGCCCCCAATGGAGATATCTTGCTGAAGGCCCAACATATTCTGCAACATTTGTGAGAAATGCAATGACATCGTGGCGGGTCTCCTCTTCGATCTCTGCAATCCTTGCCGGATCGAAATCCGCCTTTTCCCGAATCTCCTCTGCTGCTTCCCTGGGGATCACTCCCAATTCAGCCCATGCCTCTGCTGCAAGAACCTCTACCTGGAGCCATGTGCGAAATTTGTTTTCCTCAGTCCATATCTCTCTCATCTGAGGTCTGGAATACCTTTCAAGCATCTGCTCTCCTCCCCTTTTATTGAATCAACTCATCTATGCATCCCTGCAAAGAGGGATTGCAAACAATCCTGTGAAACCTTACTGACCCTGCAAGGCCTATGTTATCCCTTCATTGCCCTGGCCAGGCTGGCAACAACCTGCTCCTGCTCCGATGCGGTTATGAAGGGATGGATCGGCAGGGACAATACCTCACTGCAGACCTGTTCGGCAACAGGAAAGTCTCCTGCTTCATATCCACAAAACCGGAAGGCGGGCTGGAGATGGAGGGGCCTGGGATAGTGTATGGCCGTGGGGATGTTCTCTTTGGCCATTGCCTCAGCAACCTGGTCCCGGCGGTTGTTGCATATCCGTATGGTGAACTGGGCATAAACGCTGGTACACTCTTCTGGGATCTCCTGAAAGCTTATTTCCGGCAGACCGGCCTCTCTTATCAGGTCCATATATCGCTGGGCAGCCTGTTGCCTGCTTGCAATCTCATGCTGGAAGTGTGGCAGCTTTGCCAGGAGGACTGCTGCCTGAATGGCATCCAAGCGTGCGTTGGTGCCGATCCACTGGTGATGGTAGCGGGATGTCTCGCCGTGGCAGCGCAGGGCCCGTATCTTTTCTGCAAGTTGCTGCTCCTGGCAGAATACCATGCCTCCATCGCCGTAGGCCCCCAGAGGTTTGGATGGGAAAAAGGATGTTGCAGCCACCTGGGAGATGCCGCAGGATCGTCTCCCCTTGTAAGTGGCCCCCATGGATTGACATCCATCTTCAATGACCAGCAGGTCATGATCCGTGGCCAGTTCATTTATGCGGTCCATGTCAGGGCATACCCCGAATATGCTTACAGGAATAATGGCCGAGACTTTGTCTCCTTTTTGTGCAGCATGTTGCAGTGCCTTGCCTACAGCTTCCACACTTATGTTCATGGTTCCTGGTTCAATATCCACGAAGACAGGTCTGCAACCGGCAAGGACTATCACCTCTGCTGTGGCAGCAAAGGTGAAGGGTGTGGTGATTACTCCTGTTCCAGCCTCCATCTCTGCAGCCAGCAGGGGAAGAAGCAGGGCATCTGTGCCGGAGCTGACACCTATTGCATGGGGCGCTCCTGTAAATTCAGCCAGCCTCTCTTCTATCTCTGCCACTTTGGGCCCCATGATGAATTGGGTGGAACCGATCACATCTCGGATCTGGCTCTCCAACTGGTTCTGATACTCCCTGTACTGCCTTTCAAGATCGATAAATTTCATCTTCTCTCCAATTATAGTCTCTCTTTTTCGTCTCTTTTTGCGGTTGTCCTCAGGCCCTGACAGCCTCCTGCTGTATATCGATTACTGCAGCAAGGATCAGGCGGCCTGCCTGCTCTATATCCTTTTCAGTGGTGTAACGCCCAAGGGATATCCTGATGCTGCCTGCAGCAATTGCCCAGGAGATCCCCATGGCAGTGAGTACATGGGATGGTTCGCAGCTATCATCATGGCATGCTGCGCCGGTGGAGCAGAGGAGTGACGGTACGCGACTCAGGATTTCCTGAGCAGGGATGTCTGGGAACGCTATGAACAGGGTGTTGGGCAGGGTGTCAGCGTTGCGGGAATGTATAATAAGTTCTGGAACGCTTCGGAGCAGCAAGGATAGCAATTTCTCCTTAAGTTTGCCCTGTCTGGCCATCTCCTGATGGAGCAGTTTTTTTGCCTGACTGCAGGCTGCGCCCAGGGCTGCTGCCTGAGGTACCGGTTCTGTTCCAGGCCGAAGCCCCATCTCCTGGCCTGCTCCATGGAGAATAGGCTGGATTACGGTTTCCTTGGCAAGGAAGAGTGCTCCAGTCCCCTTTGGGGCATATAGCTTGTGGCCTGCTATGGTGAGGAGGTGGA
>JALSKY010000028.1 GCA_026988585.1 Deltaproteobacteria bacterium | reverse complement strand
ACCCCCTCATTTGATATCGAGCTTGCACAAGATGGAGTTGATGCCCTGGAAAAGTTGAACCAGAAGAGCTTTGACATCATTATCTCAGATGTCAAGATGCCAAGAATGGATGGAGTAGATCTGTACAGAATCCTTGAGGATGAGCAGCAGAAATATTGCTCAAGATTCATATTCACTACAGGGATAGCTTCAGATTTCAAGACCCAGCAGTTCCTGGAGGAAAGGGAGATCCCTTATATCCAAAAACCATTCAAATTACAGGATCTCATAAATGCAGTGTATGCCCTCCTTGATTCAAGCCACCAGGGGAAGGGAACAGATGGTCCGGATTCTGTTCCTGAAAATCAAAATAATCTCCATTGATACCGGCAGCACTTTGAAATCTTTCTAACTGTTTTAGATAATAAGCACGTTTATCCACAGAAGAGAGCCTGAGGGCGAGTCTGGCAGCCTCCACAGCCTTGTCATAATAGCCGTTTGCAAAATAGGCCTCAGCCAGGGTATCCAGAATGTATGCCCTTTTTTTCAGGCTGGCTGCCTGCAATGCAAGCAGCAGGGCATCCTTTGGCCTGTAAAATTTCCTGTCATCTGCCTTGAGATAGAGCCAGGCCAGATTATTCATTGCATCAGCATTTTCTGGATCTATCTCCAGGACTTTCAGATATGCCTTCTCAGCCCTGCCATACCTCTTCTGCTCATGAAAAAACTGCCCCATGAACAGGAACCATTCAGGTCTTTCCTTGCCATGGGTAAGCATCTGATCGAAATAGGTCTCCACAAGATTGATTCGGGCACGATCTTTCCACTGATGGGCTGGCATTAGTGCTGGCACTGAATAGAGATAGACTGCACTGATGATAAAGACCGATATGGATATTCTGATCTTCTTTAGTTGATTATCTATCAGTTCCGGAGATTCGGCTGCCTTTGAAAGAAACTGGATCCGTTCTGCTATACTGAAATGGTGCCAGCTCGGATGATCTTCTCTTATTCCTGAGATAGCGGCTATCCTCTTCAGAGCGGTTATCAGATGCCATGGATGTCCATGAACCCGAAAAACCTCCATATCTGCCTGTCTTTCAAAGTTCCTCATGAAATATCCAATAACAAAACGAAAATAGAGGATCATAAGCAGGGCCAGGGGCAAAACTGCAGCCAGTGCAAGAAATGATTGAGGCCATTGTTCCATCAGCACAAGCAACCTTATAGATAGAGGAGAGGAAAAGAGCCATTGAAACCCGTAATCCGCAAGGCGATAGATCACCAAAGAAAATGCTATGACCAGCAGCATATACCAAGCAATATGCCGATACTTCACATGGGCTGCCTCATGGGTGATAACAGCCTCCAACTCCTTCTCTGAAAGGGCATCTATAATACATGGCGTCAACAAGAGATATCTGGAACCTGGCAATATACCCAATACTGCAGCTGTGCAGGGCGCAATCTTGCCCGGCATCCAGAGCACCATATCTGTAAAGCGTATCCCTATCTTGCGGAGAAGATCTTCTATCCTGGCACGCAAGCCTTCTTCAGCGAGAGGTTCACATCTCCATATCTTCACTATGAGGCGTGGCATTGCTACAAGAAACAGAATAATAGCTGTGGCAAGGATAAACAGACCGCCTTGACCGGAATCAAGGAATTCCTGAACCTCTGGCAGCCCCAAGAGATCTCCTGCCTGGGAAAGAAAGGTCAAGAGCATATAAGGGACCAGTACAGGCAGAATCATCCTGAGGCGATAACCGATCTGTGGCAGGGCTTCTCTCCAGGGATCAGGAGAGGAAGAAGTTATCTTTGCTGCCTCTAGCCAGACTAAGGAGGCATAGAAGAGATAGAGAAAGAGGCCAAAAATCTCAGAAATGAAGGCTCCCCAACTGTTACCCATGATGGCCACAAATGGATATCTGATACCGATCAGATATAGATCCAGAGAGAGTGGAACCAAGGCAAGGAGCTCCAGCACACCTGTTGGCAGGTCTGCCTGGGAGATGGCAAGCATTCTGCGGGCCCGGGCCCGGATCAATACAATTCGGCAGAATATGGCCCACAGGATGGTCTTCACCACCCAGTAACTCATAAGCGCCAGGGGTGTTGCAACGGTGCTCTTGGTAACAGGGGCACCGCTAATCAACATGACTGCTGCCATTATGACAATTATCTGACTGTAAGGCATGGCGATAACTCTATCACTCTCTTGGCCTGTTTGCATCTGCCATGAAGATTGGCCGTCCACTTTCCAGGCCCTGGAGCAAATTCTATGCAGTTAGCAGGCAAAACGGTTTTTCAACCAGACCGATATCAAAGATCAAGGTATCTAAAAAATCTGCCGATATTCAGGTTAAAGGAGGTCCAAGATGTTTGAGAACATTGAGTGGACACACTACATAGAATATCTGAAAACGGAAAATATTCTGGCTCTCCTTTCCAGTATGGATCCAGCAGAGCTGGCCCAGAATCCCAAGGTTATCATCCCGGCCATTATCTGCAGCGCAGCCATGATCTTTTTCCGTTTTTACCGCACCCTGGCCCTGATAGTAGGCATAATCGTCTTATGGGCAGGAGCCATTTATGGTTTGCCTGATCCAGAACAGGAGCTGAGTCTTTCAGCCGCCCTGAAATTTGGAGCAGTGTGTATCGCTGTAGCGGGCTTCTGGATCTACATGTTCCTGATAAGGGCGGACTGAAACATGAACCCATGGCATCTATAACACCGAAAAATCAACTCCAAGATATATACATAAAAGAAGGAAAAAGATGACTGAAATCCTTTTGGTAGCCGGTGGAGTCTTTCTCTTCCTGATATTGGTGGCCTTTTTCATAATAGTTAACAGTGGCAACAAAAAAACAGGGTCAACCATTCTGCAAGACCAGAACCAGACTACCGAAGCAGACAACCTGGTGGCCCTCTTGAACAGTCCTGCCGCCACTTCATCTGCCAGACTCAACTCTGCGGATGGAAATGGATATGAAACAATAACCCTCAGCAATGTGACTTCCTTAAAACGCCCAAGTCCTGAGAGGCCCATCAATCAAAGCGATGCGGCATTGATAGATATCATTCGCCAGATACCTGAACTGCCCAGTGCAGCCCTGGAGCTCTCCAATATGCTCAGAGACCCGGACGCAAATATAAAAAGGATAGTAGCCCTGATAAGCACCGATCCTGTACTCTCTGCCAAGGTACTGAGAATAGTAAACTCCGCAGCAGTGGGGAGAGGCAAAATCAGCTCCCTGCAACATGCAGTTACACTCCTGGGGCTCAACAGTATCTGGATTGTGGTAAACCAGATATTGACTGACAAAAACATCCAGCCCTTCACAAACCTGCCGGACCAGACGAGGCAACTCCTTTGGCGCCACGCAGGCGCTACTGCCACATGCACCAAACACCTGCTTCTCCATTCAGGCCTCTACTCCTCGGAAGAGGCACCGTCCATATTGACCAGCGCATTGCTTCATGATGTTGGGAAATATTTGCTGTGGGGCCTGGATCCTGTAAGTAACGGACAGGAGAATGAAGAAACCGAAGGGTTCTCCGTCCTGGCAGAAGATGGTCGTTTCGGCATGGATCACTGCAGAATGGGCTTTCTGCTGACCACACACTGGCGACTGCCGGAATTCATCTGTTCTGCAGTCTCCTTTCACCATCACCCATCCTTTGAAAACTGGGAAGATATCCCACATCATATAATGCGAGCCACTATCATCATTGCAATCAGTGATTTCATAGCAAGATACAGTGGTTTTTTTGATGACAAACCCATGGCATTCATGATACCTGGAGAGGTAATGGCTGTAGCAGGGATAGAGAGGGAGATGGTAGAAAAGACAGTAAAATCCCTGGAGCTGAAACATGACCTTGCCAGGATGGATGCCCTGATAGATGCTGCCTCAAAAGAAAAGATACGCTGAACTCTTTGCCAGATACAGCCACACATCCCTGACTCCACTCCTGGAGCAGTGGTTCTTCTTCATGCTGGACAGGTTTGGTCATCAGCAATGGTGGCCTGCTGAATCCCCTTTTGAAGTGGCAGTCGGTGCCATTCTCACCCAAAACACCTCTTGGAAAAATGTGGAAAAGGCCATTGCAAACCTGAAAAGAGAGGAGTTACTGGATTCCAAAAGACTTTTGGAACTTCATAGAGATGAACTTGCTGCATTGATAAGACCAGCAGGGTATTACAACATCAAGGCAGAGAGACTGCAAAATTTTCTGAGGCTACTTCAACAGAAGTTCTCAGGGGATATCACCACAATGAGAGGGATAGCGCTGGATGAACTGAGACAGATTCTCCTGTCAGTCAAGGGAATAGGTCCAGAGACTGCAGACAGTATCCTGTTATACGCCTTGGACTTCCCTGTATTCGTGATAGATGCCTATACCATGAGGATACTGGCACGCCATGATCTAATAGATGGAGATACAGACTATCACCAGGCACAGGCCATTTTCATGGACAACATCCCTGTTGATGCTGCACTTTTCAATGAGTACCATGCCCTGTTTGTAGCACTTGGCAAGGATCACTGCAGAGCAAGGAAGATGCTCTGCTCAGGGTGTCCACTTGAAGCAACATAGCAGAACCAGCCGGATCATGCTGCAGGATCCTTCTGAAACAGCATGACAAAAAGATCCTTAGCACTGATGTATGCCTCAAGCGCCTTTATATACAGGGAATAAATCCC
>JALSKY010000027.1 GCA_026988585.1 Deltaproteobacteria bacterium | reverse complement strand
TGGCATCATACTAACACTCCTGCTGCTTCTCACTGTATGGATTCTCTGCCGGATAAACCCGCAATGGGGGCCACCTGGTGAAACATGTTCCTTTGCAAAAAAATTGAGATCCCTGCCTGGTTCCATCGAGATGCTCCTGCTGTTTGCCCTGGTGATGGCCGGACTTTTTCTTGGATGGTTCACCCCTACTGAAGCCGGGGCCGCAGGGGCCTTTTTTGCTATGTTGATAGTTATTGGCAGCGGCAGTTTTTCTACTTCCATATTGAAGAGATCTCTTCAGGACACTGTAAAGACATCATGCATGATCATAATGATGGTGGCAGGAGCAGTAATTTTCGGGAAGTTCATGACCATAACACGACTGCCCTTTGAGCTGGCTCACTGGGTATCTGCCCTTGAAATCCCCAGGGCCTTAGTACTGACAACGATGCTACTGATATTCATTGCAGGAGGCGCTGTAATGGATGCCCTGGGTTTACTCATGATTACCATTCCCATCTTCTTTCCGGTTGCTGAAAAACTTGGATATGATCCTATCTGGTTTTCCATAGTCATTACCATTGTAACTACTCTGGGCGCCATCACTCCGCCGGTTGGAATCAACACCTTTATTGTAGCATCCATGGCTGGTGACATCTCCCTGGAAGAGGTCTTTAAAGGCGTTATTCTCTATACCGCAGCCTTTATTTTCATGATTGTTCTGCTCATTACTGTTCCAGATATCGTCATCTGGCTCCCGGCAATAATCCATTAGCTCTAAGATATAGGGACAGGCAAGTTATACATAAAGGGAAAGAAGATAAGAAGGAAATTAGGGACAGGCGAATTTTATCCCCTGCCCCTGCTCGCATCGTCTTAAAAAAAATAAAAAAACAGATGCCAGAATATTAAAAAATTTAACAAACAAATCCCAAAAATCGATACCAAATTGGTTTTCAAGAAGACATCTCACTGTTTTCATGAGAACTGTTCATTTTACCTGACAATGGCATGACCCTTGCGGAAATTATGAAGCAAAATCTTTTACATGGAGGGCATGTATGTTTCCAGAAATCAGACAGAGACAAGCAGTTTCATTTCTTTTGGCTATGGCATTAATGCTAACCTTTGCTGCAATTCCGGCCATGGCCACGGACAAAATCAACATCAACACTGCCAGCGTGGAGGAGCTTCAAACCCTTCCAAAGATCGGGCCGAAGACCGCCCAGGCCATAGTAGAATACAGGAAACAGCATCCATTTGAGAAACCAGAAGACTTAATGGGTGTTAAGGGTATTGGAGAAAAGAAATTTCTGAAAATCAAACCACTTATAACTGTAGGTATAGATAAGTGACGCAGATGATCTGAATTTTTTCTGCAAAGTCAAAACCCCAAAAAAAGCAGGACTGCTTGGTCCTGCTTTTTTAATTTTAATTCCCATATTGCCAGAAATCTCTATCAATCAAGACAATCTATATCATATTGTCACCTGTCCATAGCCTGAGCCCGTCTAAGCCATTTTCTAACCTCCTATTCTTTTTACTGGGTCCTCATACCCAACTCTATTCCGACCTGTAGCCATGGCCTCGTTTTAATTGTAACCAACAGACTAAACTGTAGCATAGAGGCTGGTAACCCGGAGATGCCTCACACATTTCAATAATTCGCCTGTCCCCTTTTCTGCTGGGTTAATTGACTTTTCCACATGGCTGTTGCATAGTGCCGCACACTCTTTATTTTATAATCCTTCAAGATTCTCAACCAGATCTGCCAGGAGAAGGAGAAAATGATCACACTTAAATTCAAATCACTGGTCTGGAAAAATGTGCTGTCATGGATAATTCCGGCCCTGTTGCTGCTTATCGCTCTTTCCCTGCCAAAGGATGGGGTTGCAGGGCAGAGATCCCCTTCCGACCACAGCCCAGCAATAATATGCAGCATACAGCCCCTGGCCTTCTTTGCTCAGGCTATAGCTGGCAATCACGCCCGGATCTCTGTCATGGTACCACCGGGGGCCAATCCTGCCACCTACGAGCCCAAGCCAGTTCAAATGGCACAGCTTTCCTCCAACGCAATCTATCTATCAGCAGATCTCCCTTTTGAACAGGCGTGGCTTCCAAGATTCAAACAGCAGAACCCAGGCCTCAGGATTATCCATATTAATCATGGAATTGCTTTACAGCCAATGGATAGAAAACATCAGACCATGAAAACAAGAGCTGAAAACATGAGGAATTTGGATCCACATACCTGGCTCTCACCGCCACTGGCTATGCTCATTGCCCGTAACATCTTTTCAGCATTGATTGATTTGATGCCTGAAAAACAGGACGCATTTACCAGAAATTATCTCCAACTCCTGACACGCGTCTCAAAGCTGGACACAAAGATTGCCGCATTGTTCCGCACTGTTCCCAAAGACCAACGAGTTCTCCTTACATTCCATCCTGCCTGGGGCTATTTTGCTGATGCTTATGGATTTACGCAGATTGTCGTTGAAAAGGAGGGGAAAGAGCCCTCCATAAGAGAGCTATCCAATATCTGCAGCCAGGTCAAAAGGCTGGGAATAGATTTCATCCTTGTGCAGCCCCAATTTTCCCAAAAGAGTGCCAAGGCCTTAGGTTCCATCTGCAATCTACGCCTGATAACCGCCGATCCACTCTCCATGGATTGGGACAACAACCTTCTACGTCTCGCTACACTGCTGGCGAAGAGGTCCAGCAAGATTCAATCAGCAAACAATTAATACTCCCTGTTACTGGAGATTCAGGAGTCATCCGTTGACCCAAGCAGTGCTAAAAAATACTGTAAAAACTGCTGTTCTAGCCTTGGATATAAGAGATGTTACCTTTTCTCTATCAGGCAACACAATTCTGAAGGATGTGAACATCACCATTCAACAAGGTGATTTTGTCGCTGTAATAGGTCCGAATGGAAGCGGCAAAACCACCTTTTTGAAACTCATCCTTGGTCTCTACAGGCCTGACAAAGGTACTATAAGAGTGTTGGGCCAGGAGCCTAACCGGGCCTGTAGCCATATTGGATATATGCCCCAGCATCCCACTGGAGACCGGATATTTCCAGCCAGAGTCATAGATGTGGTACTCAGCGGCCTCATAGCAGGTAACGGACTTTTGCCCTCACTTGTCCGGGTTATAGGGCCTTCTTGTAACAACCAGGACAAGAGAAAGGCCCTGGAGTGTCTGGAGCTAATGGGGATACGAGGGTTGGCAAAAAAGAATGTGGGTAACCTGTCTGGCGGACAGCTACAGCGGGTATTGCTGGCCCGGGCACTGGTTTCCAATCCCAAAATACTCCTCCTGGATGAACCCATGGCCAACATAGACATGGGCACCAGGGGAATCCTTTTTGATCTGCTGGCAGATCTTAACAGGTCCATGACCATTCTCATGGTTACGCATGATATCGGGCTGATCTCCCGCCATATCAAGTCGGTACTCTGCATAGGGCCGCAGGTATTTTTTCATGAGGCTGCTGAGCTCACCATGGATATGACCCAGGCTCTTGGCCTCCAGGGAGAGACCTGTCACATGGAGCTGCTTGGGCATGGAATACCCCACAGGGTGCTGGGACGCCACAATGAAATGTCGGAGAAACGGGGAAAAATGATTAAAAACAGGCGCTCTGATCAACAGGAATCAAAGGGGTAATTGAAAACATGGAACAATCCCTGGCACTACTCCTAAGCTATGCCTTTGTTAAAAATGCCTTGGCTGCTGGCATAATGGCAGCAATTGCCTCTGGAATAATAGGCACCCTTGTAGTGGTGAACAGGATGGTCTTTCTGGCTGGAGGCATCGCCCATGCTGCATATGGCGGTATTGGTCTCGCATTCTTTACCGGGATGCCAGTGCTGCCCACTGTGCTCGGATTCTCGCTTTGCAGTTCTGCAGCCATCGGTATTCTCACCAAAAAGAGGAGTGAACGCACTGATACCATGATTGGCGTCCTCTGGGCCATGGGCATGGCCATCGGAATCCTTCTGATAGACATGACCCCAGGCTACAATGTGGATCTTATGAGCTTTCTTTTTGGAAGTATCCTGGCGGTTTCACCAAACGATCTTGTATTTATGATGATAATGGACGGCATTGTGACATTCCTTGTGGCCGCCTTCTATCGTTTGCTTCTGGCTTACAGCTATGACAGAGAATTCCTGGCTGCCCGCGGCATAAATACCACATTGGTACATCTCTTTCTCATGGCCCTGGTAGCAGTCTCAGTAGTTATGACCATCCGTGTCGTAGGGCTGGTGCTGGTCATGGCACTGTTTACCATGGCACCCTATCTCGCAGAAAAATGGACCGGCACCCTATGGTCAATGATGTTCACTGCTGTAATTCTGAATACAATCTTTATCACTGCTGGAATACTGATCGCCTGTGTATTCAATCTCTCCAGTGGTGCCACAATAATACTTGTCGCAGGAACATTTTTTCTGCTGACCCTTAATCTCTCTCCTGGTAGATTTTTCATGAAAAATCCCTGAAGGGTTTCACTTCCCAGGGATCAAATGAGAAGACGCCTATTTACTAACTGAAATTGCAGCATCCGCTCAAACCGGTTTTCCATAAAACCACAAGTAAGAATGAATGGATGGATGGACAAAAATCCTTGAAATACAATTTCCAGAATAGCTTCCATTAAGGAGAGAACAAATATGAAGTATAATAAAACCGAACAGAACGGACCAGCAAGACAGGTAACGGAACTCATTG